>JAKLPW010000101.1 GCA_022013675.1 Anaerolineae bacterium
ACTTTCACACTGGAGGAGCTTATCGCCAACCATTTACCTGATGTATCCGATTATCCGTGTTACTCGTGGGTGGGGCCGAAAACTGCCCCCGTAAAAAAGGCGACACCTCTTGACTAACTCACCGAGACCTACCGCCTATCTTCGTTGTGTTGTGAGTAACCATAGTGTGACTGCGCAGAAAGACGGGGGAACTCACCACAGAGTACGCAGAGACTTGATGAGGTTTCACGTAATTATCTCTGCGCTCTTGGTATTCTCGGCGGTGAGAAAGCATAGATTCACAACGAGTCGTGGTATGATGTCTTGGACGAATCGTCATGGGGTAAGCCTGATCGTATCCTACCGTCCCAGATAACTATATAGCCAAGTGGGTTTTTAGTCAAGTTGAGCCTGGTCTGTTTCATCCTGCCACTTGACTCAGAAGCCAAAAGGAGTATAATGGCCTTGAGGACCTTAGAGGCCAAGGAGGGAAGGGCGATGACTGTTAGTGTGAGTGAGTTGAAGAACAGCTTGTCGGAGTGTCTGAATCGTGCGGCCTATGGCCGAGAGCGTATCGTTATTGCCAGCAGGGGGAAGCCGAAGGCCGCTGTGATCGGCATGGAGGATCTGCTCCGGCTGGAGGAGTTGGAGGACGCCGTGGCCGCGTACGAGGCGCTGGCAGAGTACGAGCGAGGCGAGACTATCAGCCTGGAGGAACTCGAGGCGGAACTTGAAGAGGTTGCTAGTGGTGTATCAAGTTAAAGTGGGTAGTCAGGTCCGCAAGGCAATGACTCGGCTACCTATCAAGGCCCGGGCGCGAATCCTGGCGGCGTTCAGGAAGCTCGCGGAGGAACCCCGGCCTGTGGGATGTCAGCCTGTGAAGATGGCTCTCAAAGGAACCTACCGCTTGCGCGTTAGCAACTACCGGGTGATCTACACGGTACGAGATGATGAGCGGCTGGTGATCGTGGCCCGGGTAATCAAGAGGGGGGAGCATACTTACAAAGGGTTAGGATAGTTGCTATCTGTACTACTTCGTTTCCCCAATTTTAACATTCCTTGCCCCGTGTTAGCAGATGTGCTAGAATGGTGCCAATGCCCTGAACTATCAGGAGAAGTATCGATCAAGTAGAGAATCCGCCTCGCAGTTTTTCCTTCATAGCCAAGGAGGCACACATGTTGAAGAAGACGGTCATCATTGTCCTAATTTGCCTCAATCTTACATTCACAACGGTCTTCGCTGCTTCCATGAAATCCCCTCAACTGTCCCCCGAGTCGGTGCTTTGTGTCCGCTTCCAGAATCACCAGGACTGGATTGATGCCTACAGAACAGTCAGTGCAGACCTATCCCTGTGTGAAACGGCCAATGCAGTTCTTGGACAGTGGGGACGTGGGTTGTGGGGAAACAACCCAGACGGGATCACTCTGGTCACAGCCGAGGTCCTGGAGAGCTTGCAAGATGAGGGGTATGACTGTCAGGTCTGCTCGGACTTCGAGTTTGTAGAAACGCTTGATGGAGAGAGTCTAGGCCGGATGGCCAGCAGATATGGCTATTCCCTGCGGTATCTGGCTGAGGTGAATGGGATACCCGCCGGCCGGCTAGCAGGCGATATGACTAGGGGTCTCATAATCCCCATAGGGGAGGTTTCCTATGAGGACTTGTTTGAAGAGATTCCGTCGCCTACTCCAGAGCCAACGCCCAAACCGACAGAAAGACCGATGCCTGTCGAACCCGCCGGCATCCGTCGTTATGATTCTTACTGGCCATTTGGTAATTTGCCGGAGGGAAATATCCCTTTTGAGGGTTATATTTCAAAAGAAGGTTTTTTGCCTTTCAGGGTGATGGGGGTTGTGGTGAGTTTTGACTATAAATCTGGACTGATGCGTGTGGTGTCGGAGTCTGACATTCGAGGAGAGCCTTTCCATTCTGATGTTTGGTACAGAGTAACGGATGAAACCAAGGCACTTAGATTTAAGGATCAGGATGATAATACTGGTTATTGTTATTTTGATGTTGTTGGAGATAGGGGGAACATTTCTGGTAAGCCCGAAGGAAGAATTTATGAATTAGTTTTTTATTTTCCTTGGGATCAGCCAGTCTCACTTGAGGAGAAGGTTGCCTGGGTGAAGGAAACTTATTTCAATACACATCCTGAGGATCCAATACGACAAAGTCAGCCGGGTTCGAGAAAAAATCCTTTAGAAGTAGCGGGGGTGTCGTTGGGTAATTTCGGTTAACTTCTTGATTGGTTTTTGCTTTTGGAGGTTCTTTTGAGATATAGTTGGTTAGTCAAAAGGGCTTAACCATATGGGTGAGAATTAGACCCTATCCGATGATTCCATGTTCTTGCTGGTATCCGACTCATAACAGTGCAAGAACTCCTCCAAAGCTCTATCCACCAGTCTAGTCATTGGCAGTCCCGTTTCCTCTCTGATAGCATGCAGGGATCGGATCCGTTTAGAGTGAATGCGTGGTTGGTACAAGCGTTCATCGTCTGACCAGTTCATTCGCTCTTTCATATGAGATCTAGAATGAGCCGGCCACAATCGCCGCAGGCGTCATCCTGTTGTGTTTCATCTAAGAATAAAGGATGGACGGGGTTGCCTTCCCGATCGATCATCTCTTTGATCTCAAGCTCCTCGCCAAACCTCTTGCTAGCACACTCCCTGCAGTGCAGGTCTGCTTCGTAGGCCCAACCCACTACCTCGTAAGTTTTGTGGAACTCTACCATAGGTTTTCAGAGACAACTATCTGTCTGGCCTTCATGAACCAGCACAGGGCTATCACTGCCAGTAGAATGAGTATAGGACCGATCATCCTCTTTGCTTCTTTCATGTCTGTATTTTATCAAGTCCTATCTCCACCCAATTGCTGTCACCTTTGACTGACTGGGTAGTGACCTTTCTGACATAGGTGGGGGTGTCGTCCTGGAGAATGCCGGCATGTCTTAATCCGTCGATGTAGAGTTTGGCACAGATATTATCGGAGTCTATGCAACGTCTCTGGTGGGCGCTGATCTCGATATCTACCGGACGGGTGAAAGGGTCTTGAGGGGTGAGTGAGGCTCTAACCTCCATGTGAACTCTGTCAGCTATGTCCTTCCTCTTTGACCTACGGCCTTGAGAATCGAGTTTGTTCCAAGACACGACCTTGTGATTAGGGACCTCGATTCTCATTCCTTTCTGACCAATAACTTTGTATTGCCTGTCTTTCGGGCACAATGATAGCAGAGAATCGCTCAGGTGGGTACCTTTTCGATTGTCAAAGTTCGACGACGTGGGTACCTTTTAGTCTATCATAAACACCCTTTGCCTCGTTGGATTTGTAGGGCCTAAGTAGACGTGGTATAATATGAGCTACGTTCGCTAGTCTCTTCGAGGGCATTGTATTCAGTATCCTCTATAGGTGACGACGGGAGCGCGGGGAAGTGTCGGAATTGGCAGACGAGCGTGATTTAGGATCACGTGGAGAAATCCGTGAGAGTTCGAATCTCTTCTTCCCCATAGAAATTAGGTACCAAGGTCCGATTAAGCGGAAGTGGCTCAGTGGTAGAGCATCTGCTTGCCAAGCAGAGGGTCACGGGTTCGAATCCCGTCTTCCGCTCCTCACTAAACAGAAACGGGCTGGTCGATGAGGCCAGCCCGTTCCGCTGCGAGTGGGAGCTAAGGAGAAACTTTTTCGTTTTTCAACCCCCTCCTTTATCTAAGATCGGTTTTGTGCTATAATGTCGGCAGGAAGGAGAATGTACTACATTGAAAATCAATACTGAGGAAATCGCGGATCGAGAAGTAGCTCTTACACTGGAACCGGAGCCGGAACGCGTCGAGAAGGCGGTTCGGCGTGTGGCACGAAAAGTCGCTAAACGGATCAAAATCCCTGGATTCAGACCGGGCAAGGCCCCTTTCCAGATAGTGGAGAGGACCGTGGGGCGGGAATACCTGCTGGATGAAGCCGCGAGCGAGATGGCTTCGGAATTGTATAAGGAAGCACTGGACAAAACGGGCCTGGAGCCTTACGCGCCGGCTGATCTTCAAATCCTGAGCCTGGATCCTGTGTCACTGAAGGTGACTGTGGCATTGACCCCGGAGGTTGACCTGGGTGATTACCAGGCTATCCGAGTGGAGCCCGGGGACGAGGTGGTGGTCACCGACGAGCAGGTGGACGAGTCGCTGCAGGAGGTTCAGGAGAGGCTATCCGAGTGGGACTCCGTCGAGCGCGCGGTACAGATGGGTGACCAGATAGTCATTGACATAATGGGAAACAAGGGCGATGATGTCCTCTTCGACGAGAAGGAGCAGGAGTTGATTCTCACTGAAGACGTCTCTCCGCCCGGGTTCAGCGAGCAGTTGCTTGGAATAGAACCAGAGGAAAGCAAAGAGTTTAGTTGCACCTATCCCGACGATTTCCCGGATGAGGACCTGCAGGGCCAGGAGATAGCCTTCAAGGTGACTCTTCATGGTGTGCGAGAGAAGCAGGCCCCGGTCCTCGATGATGAACTGGCCAAGTCAGCCGGGGACTATGAGACCCTGGAGGACCTGAAGCAGGCTCTCAGGGATGGGATCCAGCAGCGTCTCGAAGAAGAGGCTCGCGACCGACTGGCAGAAACCGCTGTAAAAGCTCTTGTGGAGCAAGCTTCTGTGACCTATCCCGCTGTGGCTCTGAAAGACGAGGTTGATGATATGATCGCCTCGTATGAGAAGCGGCTGGAGAGTCAGGGGTTTACGCTGGATAGCTATTTGAACATGACCGGACAGACCTCGGAAGTACTCCGTGGAGAGTTTGAATCTGGGGCGAAGGAGCGATTGGTGCGATCCCTGGTTCTGGCCGAACTGACCAAAGCCGAAGGTATCAAGGTAGAGGGCGATGAAGTGAATGAAGAGATCGCTCGCATCGCTTCGACGTACGGGGATAAGGCTTCTGTCGTGAAGAGGGCCCTCACTCAGCGGGGCGCTACCTCGTCGATTGCGTCGGATCTATACTCCAGGAAAGCAATTGATCGTCTGATCGCTATCGCCACCGGTCAAGTCGAGGCAGCGGAGAGTGGCGGGGAGCAAGGTGTCCAGATGGAAGAAGCGGAGGCTCTCGACGAAGAGAGTGCTGGCGAAGACGAGGAGCAGACAGCGAAGGACACGGATTCTGGAGAAGAGGAGTCCTCGGCCAGCGCTGAAGCTAGTGCTCCCGAAGATAGTGAAGACGAACAGAGCACTGAGGCAGTTGCTCGCGAAGATAGTGAAGACGAACAGAGCACTGAGGAAGATGATCCCGAAGATAGTGAAGATGAGCAGAACAATGAGGCAACGGAAACGGATAGTTAGGTCCTGATATTGAGGTTATTCCTGGGCCGATAATCGATTCAAGGGGAGGCAAAGATTACAATGTCCATTACGGTTCCTTACGTAATCGAGTCGACGGGGCGGGGAGAGCGGATGTATGACATCTATTCCCTGCTGCTCAAGGAACGGATCATCTTTCTGGGTGCTCCGATTGACTTCAACGTGGCGAACTTGATCGTGGCCCAGCTTCTCTTTCTCGAGAGGGAGGACCCCGAAAAGGAGATCTCGCTCTACATACATTGTCCCGGAGGCATCGTCTACGCCGGGCTGGCGATCTACGATACCATGCAGCTCCTCAGGCCCCCGATCGTGACCATAGCTGTCGGCGCGACGGCGAGCATGGGGACGATCGTTCTGGCTGCGGGCACGAAGGGTCGCCGGTATGCTTTGCCCAACGCCACCATCCACATGCATCCTGCTGGAGGCGGCATGTCGGGCTACGCGCCGGATGTGAAGATCCAGGCCGAGGAGCTCCTGCGCATGCAGCGCAAGGTCCACGAAATCCTGGCCGTTCATACCGGGAAATCTCCTGAACAGGTCGCTCAGGATTTCGATCGGGACTACTATATGGATGCTCAGAGGGCCGTCGAGTACGGCATGGTTGATGAGATACTACAACCTGCTTCCAAGAAATCTGCCGAGGAAGAGTCCAATGGTCAAGGGTGACTCCGTGCGGTACTGCTCCTTTTGCCATCGTTCGTCCGATGAGGTGGATAGGATCATCGCTGGTCCCAGCTCCATCTACATCTGCGACGCGTGCGTTGAGCTTTGCCAGCAGATTCTGCAGGAGGACAAGGCTGCCGAGACGGGCCCGGACGACTTTACCATGGCTCGCATACCTGCGCCCAAGGATATCTATCGCCAGTTGAGCGACTACGTCATTGGCCAGGAGAGGGCCAAGCGTGTGCTGTCAGTGGCGGTGTACAATCACTACAAACGTATCGTGGCGGGCAGTAGCCTGGACGATGTGGATCTTCAGAAGAGCAATATCTTGCTGATTGGCCCCACGGGTTGTGGAAAAACGTTGCTAGCCCAGACGCTGGCCCGAATCCTGGATGTGGCATTCTCCATTGCGGATGCTACCGCTCTGACGGAAGCGGGCTACGTGGGGGAAGACGTCGAGAACATCCTCTTGCGTCTCATCCAGTCCGCTGATTACGACGTCGCGCGTGCCCAACGGGGCATCGTCTATATTGACGAGATTGATAAGACGGCGCGGAAGAGTGGCGACAGCCCTACCATTACTAGAGATGTGTCAGGGGAGGGTGTACAGCAAGCCCTACTGAAGATCCTCGAAGGCACGGTTGCCAATGTTCCTCCCCAGGGTGGGCGCAAACATCCCCATCAGGAGTTCATTCAGCTTGATACCACTAACGTCCTCTTTGTCTGCGGAGGCGCGTTTGCGGGACTGGACAAGATCATAGCGCACCGTGTGGGTGCCCGGCGTGTCATGGGGTTCAGGGGTGAAACCGAGAGTAATGTGGCCGAACTGACATCGGCGGAATTGCTGCGTCAGGTTACATCCGATGACCTGCTGGCTTACGGTCTTATCCCAGAGTTTGTGGGGCGTCTCCCTGTGGTGATCAGCGTGGATCCTTTGAACGAGCAGATGCTGGTCAAGATCATGACGGAGCCCAAGAATGCTCTGGTGAAGCAGTACCAGAAGCTGTTGGCCCTGGACCAGGTAGCGCTCTCGTTCACGCCTGACGCTCTGGAGACTGCGGCGCGAGAGGCGCTCCGATACAAGATGGGCGCGCGTGGCCTGCGAACCATCATCGAGGAGACTCTATTGGATGTGATGTACGAAGTGCCTTCGATGAAGGATGCGCGGCGGTGCATAATTGATGGAGAGGCCATCCTGCGTCGGGGCAAAGCTCGCCTTCTGACAGAAGATGAGGAGCCACTAGACTGGACGCTGGAAGAGACTGCCTGAGAAGAGAGTATGCACATCACAGGGCGGACCACTCCCGGTGGCCCGCCCTTTTGCGACTGAAGAGAGACTTCGGAAGTCTATCGCAATAAGGAAGCATGCCAGATTTTGTGTAACTCCGAGTTAGTTGGCTGAAGACTTCCGAAGTCTGGCAAGGAAGATCGAACTAAAGAGAGACTTCGGAAGTCTATTGCGAGAAGTCTGGCCAGCGAACTTCTTGTGGATGCCCTCGACAGAACTGCTTTGACAGCATAAGAGAGTTC
>JAKLPW010000102.1 GCA_022013675.1 Anaerolineae bacterium
ACTCGCCGGTGATACGCTCGGCTTGGTGGAAAGCGATGGCGTCTAGTACTACTACGCTGTTGCTGAGCAGAAGTTTCATGTGATTGCGATTGCTGCCCACTATTCGGTATTGGCGTACGATGAGTCCACGCGTTATGAAAACAGGTCGTTCGTTTTCTGTGCCGAAAGGAGCCAACTGGCTGATGAGGTCGAGGGTCTCGAAGGTGATCTCTTTGGAAGAGAGTTCTGTGTCGATTCTCAGTGTAGGGATCAGATCCTCCGGCGTCAACTCCTCGCGTGCGATGGCGCGAAGGCGGGCGGTCAGGGCCTCCAGGTTGGAGTTATCAACCTCGAAGCCCGCGGCCATGGCGTGTCCGCCATGCCTCACCAGGAGTGACTTACATTTATCCAGAGCTCTGGTGATGTGGAAGTTGGGTATGCTGCGGGCGGAACCTCGGCTGGTGTTAGTGCCTAGCTTGATGACAATAGCGGGACGATGGTACTCTTCCCGGAGCCGGCCAGCAATCAGCCCGACGAGACCGGGATGGTAGTCAGGCCCGGCTATGATGCAGATATACTCCTCCGGCATGGACTGGACCTCGGTCTTGGCTTGCTCAAACAGACCTTCGGTCATCTTCTGGCGTTCTCGATTGATCTGGCCGAGTTCGGAGGCCAGAGCGCGGGCCTCTTCATCTTTCGAGCTTAGCAGAAGCTGGCAGCTCTTCATGGCCTTGTCCAGGCGACCAGCAGCATTCAGCCGTGGTGCCAGTCCGAACCCGATTCTCTCGGCGTCTATCTGGCCGGGCTGAAGCCCGGCCTCGGCCATGAGAGCGCGCACACCGGGATGGCCCAGGCCGCTATTAATGATGCGCAGACCCTGCTGCACCAGAAAGCGATTCTCCTCTCGGAGAGGCACGACGTCCGCTACTGTGCCCAGGGCCACCAGATCGAGGAGGTCTTCTGCTTTAAGGTCAGTAGAAGCGTCATCCGACCCATATCCTTGGTGGTGAACTCGCAGCAGGGCATCGGCCAGCTTAAAGGCCACCCCCACACCGGCCAGGCGTTTGAAAGGGTAGGGGCAACCTTCCTGCTGGGGGTTGATGATCGCTCTTGCTCTTGGCAGATCCACTGGTGCTGGGGCAGTGTGGTGATCGGTGATGATGATGTCCATGCCGAGGGAATTGGCGTGAGCGACTTCGGCTGGGTCCCGAATGCCGCAGTCTACCGTGATCACCAGGCAAATGCCATCCTGGGCCAATTGGGTGAGGGCGGGCTTGTTCAATCCGTAGCTCTCGTCAAACCGGTCGGGGATGTAGGGCTTGACGTCGGCTCCCAGAGAACGGAGGGCGGTCACCAGCAAGGCTGTCGCTGTGATGCCGTCAGCGTCGAAGTCTCCGTAGACAGCGATAGGTTCTCTAACCCGAAGCGCCTGCCTGATCCGCGCCACGGCCTCGTTCATCCCTTTCAATTTGAAAGGGTGATCGGCCTTGTATTCTCCGGCAAGGAACGCCCTCGCTTCCGAAGCTGTGCGCAAGCCGCGATTGTACAGAAGTTGTGTGAGCAAAGGTGGAATATCGAGAAGGTCGTTCAAGAAATCATCAGGGGCTCGTGGTTGGACTTCCCACCTGGTGGTTGTAGTGAGCAAAATGCACCTCTAGACAGCACATAGGCATTGACGTATTGATGTAGCTATTATAGAGGATAAACCGCGAAGAGGCAAGACAAAAGGCTCATGCTTCAAGACAAGCGCATTTGGATAACTGGTAAGGTGCAACGCATCTGAGTATGTATCATAAAATTTGCTGGTCACTTCGCCACCCGCTATGGCTCCACATAAGCCGTGCTTCTGTAGATGCATTGCACTTCATTGGAGTCAAACGCGATTGTTGCTGGTTCATGTTCCGAGCTGGTTGGTTTGCGCAGAGGGGCGAAATGTGCTAATATCGTGCCTATTGTGGGAACCGGACGATTGGTTTGCTGCTAGATAAATGTTGGAATGGGGATTGAATGATGAAGAATGTCTACGATGTCCTTGTTGAGAGAGGTTTCATAGAGCAGGTTTCGGATGAGACTGGAGTGCGCGCAGCGGTGGAGAAGCCTATTACCTGCTACATCGGATTCGACCCCAGCGCTTCCAGTTATCACGTGGGCAATCTGGTCCCCATCATGGCACTGGCCCACATGCAGCGCCATGGCCACCGGCCTATCACTATCGTAGGCGGTGGCACGGGGATGATCGGCGATCCCAGCGGCAAGACCGAGATGCGTCAGATGCTGACCCGTGAGCAGATAGAGGCAAACGTGCAGGGACAGAAGGCTCAACTCGCGCGCTATCTCGATTTCGATAGCGGCAAGGCCCTCATGCTGAACAACGCGGACTGGCTGACGAAACTGAACTACATCGAGTTCCTTCGCGATATTGGCCGTCATTTCAGTGTGAACCGCATGCTGGCCGCTGAAGCATATCGTGTTAGGTTGGAGACTGGCTTGAGCTTCATCGAGTTCAACTACATGCTGCTGCAAGCCTACGATTTCCTACACTTGTATCGCGAATATGGTTGCGTTCTTCAAATGGGGGGAAGCGATCAGTGGGGGAACATTCTGGCGGGTGTGGACCTGACTCGGCGAGTCGAGGGAGCTACTGTGTACGCCAGCGTTTTCCCTTTGATCACAACGTCTTCTGGTGCTAAGATGGGAAAGACCGAAGCCGGCGCTGTTTGGCTGGATCGGGAGCTCGTTTCCCCCTATAAGTACTACCAGTTTTGGATCAACACGGAGGACCCGGACGTGGAACGCTTCCTGGCACTGTTCACTTTCTTGCCAATGGATAGGGTCAAGGAATTGGGCAGGCTGCAAGGAGCGGACCTCCGCGAGGCCAAGGAGGTCCTGGCGTACGAGGCTACGAAGATCACTCATGGAGAAGAAGAGGCTCGGAAGGCTCAGGAGGCATCCCGACGGTTGTTTGCTGAAGGCGGAACGGCCCGGGAGGGCGTGCCGACCACGGCACTGGACGCGGAGGATCTGGCTGCGGGCATTCCAGTGACAGAGCTTTTCCGTCGGGTGGGATTGTGTGGCTCACGCGGAGCTGCCCGGCGCTTGATCGAGCAGGGCGGCGCATACGTGAATGGCGAGCGCGTGGCCTCAATAGATGTGCTGGTGACGGACAAGGATCTGATGGAAGGCGCTATCCTGCTGCGAGCGGGCAAGAAACACCATCATCGCGTGATCTTGTCGTGACCTGGACAAGGAAAAGAGCCTGGGAGAGCCAGGCTCTTCATGACGCCCCTGGAGGGAGTCGAACCCCCGACTCACGGTTTAGGAAACCGCTGCTCTATCCTCTGAGCTACAGGGGCAAGCATCACTATGGAGCATAGTATAGCATATTCTAGTCTTGGTGACAAAGATCCATCCTAGAGGGTGTTGAAAGTGAGACTTCGGAAGTCTATGGCGTGTTAGTGGAGTGCCTGCTCTACTTGACTCCGCTCAGATTCTAGATGACCGATATCTTGTCGAAGACTTCCGAAGTCTGGCAGGTGAGTCTTTCCACACCCTCCATTCCCATCACACTGGAGGCTGCAATGCGAATGAGCAAGTCTAAGAGAATCTTCATGACTTTAGGCGTCGTGATGGGGTTGCTACTGGCGAGCTGCGCACCGACGCCCACACCGGAGCCGCCGCCGACCCTCACACCGACGTTCACGCCGGAACCTACGGCGACTGCCACTCCCACGGCGACGCCAATGCCAACAGCGACACCAACACCGACGCCCACTCCTCAGCCGATTGTACTGACGGTGTTGCATACCAACGATACCGAAGGGTACACCGACCCATGTGGTTGACGACCCCCCAAAGGGGGACTGGCTCGGCGAGCCAGCTATGTCAAGGTGAAGCGGGATGAGAACGCTGAGGTGCTGTTGCTGGACACGGGTCGTGCTCTCATGGGGCCCGTGCCGGTTACGATCGAGACCAAGGGGGCGGTCATCGTCGAGGCGATGAATATGTTGGGCTATGATGCCATGACCGTCGCGGAACAGGATATTCAATTGGGGCTCGAGGTAGTGCGGGAGAGGGAAGAAGAGGCCGAGTTCCCATTCCTGTCCGCGAACCTGGTGTTCGCAGACACCAATGAACTGCTCTTTGACCCGTACACCATCGTAGAGAGGAGTGGGCGCAAGATTGGGATCCTGGGCTTGACGGGCAGTGAGCGGCCCATGCCCCTGGATCTCGTCGACGGCTATGTGGTGGATCTTCTGAATCCCATTGAGGTTGCTAGCCAATACGTTGCAGAGATGTCGGCCGAGACGGATATCATCGTGGTGCTCTCCAATCTGGGTCTGGACACAGATGAGCTCCTGGCGGAAGAAGTGCCAGGGATTGACTTGATTGTCGGCGGGTTAACGCGCAAGTTACTGGTGGAGCCTAGGCACGTAGGCGAGACGGTGATCGTGCAGGCCGGCTACCGTGGGGAGTGGATCGGATGGGTGACTCTCTATATCGACAGTGGTGGTGCCGTGACTGACTCTCATGGAGGTGTAGTCGTCCTGGACGACAAAATCATGGATGATCCGGAAATGCTCACTTTTGTGACCAAGGCCAAGGAAGAGGCTGCTGCCAATTGACAATCAGCATGAACGTGCTGATCTGATCACAGCAAATGGTGGGGAGTGTTTCGAGGCCTATCGAAGCAAGGGGCCATCGAGCTTTTCGGCTCGATGGCCCCTTTTGGGAATCCGTCAGTGAGCGCTATTACGGATTCGCCCGTTCTACCTCTGTCATAAACTCTACTTGTAGATGAGCGGCAGATGCATGTAGGTCATCTCCAGGGTCGAGACGAAGCTCACCGGCACCTCGATGGCCGTGGGGGCGGCTGCCGGCCCGACGAAGAAGTTGCCCTCGTACGTGCCAGCCGGGAAGGTGCCCTCGAGTCTCAGGGTGAAGGTATAGTCAGTGTTGGCCGCGATAGCGCCGGTGGGCACGCCAATCAGCGCGATGCTGGTGCCCTGAGGCCGCCTGATGTTGATGTACTGCTCGCCTGCTACCTCGGACCAGTCCTCTACCTCCACACGATAGAGGCCGTCCTCCGGGCGTACCAGCTTCACGTACTCTTCCGCCGTAGAGCCGGTGGACCGGCCCAGGAGATCCCATTCCTCGGTCTCCTCGTCCCACTTATAGACAAACAGGTCGGTATCTCCGACTGTGCTCTCGGCATCGTGTAGAGCCACCTCAAGCACTCCTGCGTCACGGACTTCGAAGTCCTTGTGCCAGTACCAGGGCCCGCCAGCCTCCCACGCGGCCAGCTCGGACAGGTCCTTGCTCAGACCGTAGGCCGAACCTACCACTCCGCCAGCGATATCCATGTTGGCGCGGAAGGTGATCTCGATTTCCGTGCCCGATGGCGAGTCCGCTGGAATGTCGACCGGATATGGGGTCACGCTGGCCGTGCCGACCGTGGTGGTGAAGGGCACGCCGAACTTGTCTCCGGCGAAGAGCACGTTGTGGTGCAGGATGCCTTGCAGGCCCTGTGCCAGCGGAGCTGACACCCATTCCTCGTTGACTCCCGTCGCTGTATTGAAAAGCCAGTCGGGCCGGCTGCCGGTTCGGGTGCTGCCGCCCACGAGGTCCAGGGTGTAGGGACCGAAGTAGCTGGGGAAGGACTCACTCCACATGTCCACGGTTGGGCCCAGTACGAGCGTGTCGATGTCGGTGGGGACGATGTCATCCCAGACGTTGTGAATCAACAAGCCGGTTCCGGGATCTGGCTCCTGTGCCTGATTGAGGAAGTAGAAGCGCCAGTCGCCCGACTCGGATCGGCCGCCGTCCTCCCGCCAACTGAAGAGCCCGTGCATGAGACTGTTGTCATAAGGCGTGCCCGTTGGGGGCTGGCCACCCAGGACGTTGACCTCACTGGCGTCGCCAGACACCGACACGACCACGGGAATGGCCTGGGTGTGGGTGTCGCCCTTCACCAGAATGTGGCCCTCGTAGATGCCCAGGGGCGTATCGGCGTTGGTGGTCACTGTGGCGGTGAAGACTGCCGTGCCGCCGGCCGG
>JAKLPW010000103.1 GCA_022013675.1 Anaerolineae bacterium
GCTCGACATGTGCGTTCCACAAGACCTACTGCAAAACATTCGCCTGCTGGATGATGTCAATCAGCTTGCTCTGATAGAAAGGCTCCTCCCGGAGGATGTCTTTGATCGCTTGCTCACCATTGCTTTGGGTGAGGTCGAGCGGCCCCACGTGGCGGACAGAGCTCTGCGGGAGAGCCTTGAGAAGCACGGGGGCGGCGATGACCTGCATTTATTCGTCAGGAGCGAGGAGTTCAGGCGCGCCATTCAAGGAGACATGGAAAACTGGATGCTGTTCCTGGCACCAAACCAACGGGAGATTGTAACGCGGAGCTACCGGGGACCGGCGCGGATAAAGGGCGTAGTCGGATCTGGCAAGACGGTAGTGGCCATCCACCGCGCAAGGCGCCTGGCTCAGCAGATCGGTGGCGAGGGGACCGTGCTGTTCCTGACTTACGGCAACCGGTTGCCGCAGGTCAATCGTCATCTGCTGGAACGACTAGCGAGCCCCGACGCTCCTGAACTGGCCGCCATTCAGTGTGTAACGGTGCACCAATGGTGCGGCAGGTTCCTAAGAGAAAATGGGCTTGCTCCCAATGTTGATGTCGAGGCACTGGAAGGTGCTATGAGACAGGCTTTCGGAGAATGCAGTCGCCAATTCCCACGCCTGACTGCGCTTTGGGGTCGTGGGTCGTCGTTTCTCACTGATGAGATCAAGTACGCAATCAAGGGGCGCGCCATTGACAGCCTTGAGCGTTACCTGCGGTTGGAGCGAAGTGGTAGGGGGACAGCACTCGGGGAGGCTGAGAGGAAGGCCGTATGGGCAGTCTACGAGACCTATCAGAAACAACTGGACACGCTAGGGGTGTGGGACTGGGAGGATTTCGTGCTTCGCGCGCTACAGCTCGTGAAACAAGGAGCTTTGCACCGACAGTACCAGGCAGCGGTGGTGGACGAGATCCAAGATCTGACTGAGGCCACGATGCACCTCCTTCGTGGGCTTGTGCGCTCCGGACCGAACGACCTGTTCTTGGTGGGCGATGGCTTGCAGCGGTTATTCCCTGGGGGATATGTACTTAGTCGCGTTGGGATTGATATCATAGGCCGCGGCCACCTTCTGAGAAGAAACTACCGCAACACGCAGGAGATTCTGCGTGCTGCATTTGCGATGATGGAGGGGGTACGATTCAACGATCTGGATGACGAAGCCGCAGTAGTGGAGGAGCCGGAATACTCGCCACGCAGTGGCCCGGTTCCTGAGTTGCACGGATTTGGCGAAGTTGAGGCAGAGATGACCTGGATACGAAGCGAGATAGAGCGGCTCGTGGCAGACGAGCACTACGGGCCTGGCGACTTCGCGATTCTCTACAGATTCCGCCAGCCCTATCGAAAGCTGATCCAGCGCCACTTGCAGGACAAGTATGCGCCCGTCGAGCTAGCCAAGGATGCGGAGACCTACTTCGGCCCTGGGGTCAAGCACTCCACGTTTGACAGCTCGAAGGGCCTGGAGTTCAAGGTCGTGTTCTTGGTAGGAGTGGCCGATGGGAAGTTTGTTCCCCGTGATGACTGGGGACTGGAGGGTGCAGAGCTCGCGGACCATCTCTCTCGCGAACGCAGTCGCCTGTTTGTGGCCATGACGCGAGCACGGGATCGTCTCTATCTTTCCTATTCGCGAGGGCAACCTTCCAGATTCTTGGCGAACTTGCCGGGTGATTATCTGGTCAGCACATGGCACGGGTAGGCCCCCACCCTAACCCTCCCCCGTGCGAAAAGCACGCACAGGGGAGGGAACCCAAGCCTCCACACGAGTTCTGCGTACGGGGGGGATTGAGGGGGGGCATGAGTCCAGCGAATGAATTCGCGTCTGACACGGGAAACACGTTCAAACGTATTGATTGGATGATGTCGTAACGCGATTGATCGCGTTTTGCGTAACAGACGGGCAATTCATTGGCCGGTAGCGTGTACGTTTACGAGACACCTTGATACGATTCCAGGAGGTCCACAATGAATGCTTTCTGCACCTACTGCTCATCTTCAAAAAGCCGAGAAACCGGCACCATTCCCGCGATACAGCGGTACCAATCTTCACGCATCGACACAGTGCACGCGGCCGCGCAAGAACTCGGGGTGGAGTTCTACATACTCTCCGGTAAGTTTGGGCTGATCTTAGCTCAAAGAGAGATCCCGTACTACGACCATCTACTGACAGCCGACGGCGTGCCTGCCTTGGCCGAACAAGTCAAACAGCAGCTACTCGACTACGGATTGGACAGCATCGTGTACTTCACTCAATCCCTGTCCAGCAACGCGAAGCTGCTCCCCTACAGTGCTGTCCTTCGAACCGCCTGTGTCGAAGCTTCGGTGAGGTACCTTCCGGTTGAACTCGACGAGAAGGCGGAGAAGGAAGAGAAGGTGGAGGAAGTAGGTGCTACCGGGTGGAAATCGGTTACGAAAGATGCAGTTTCCGCCAAGAAAACCTTAATTGTAGATCGTCCCGGCGGTGAGCGGGAGTTCCAGAAGCTTCTGTCACATCAACCTGGTGATGGAATGCTCTACTTCCAGCGGGGCGCGGCCTACGAGGTCATCGGGGAGAATGGGCTAGCAGCCAGTGACTACCAGCGAGCCATGGTACTGTTTCCCATGCAGAAGTATAAGGACCTCGCTGAAGCAGGTTTGGGAAGAGTCAGCACTCAGGCCCCTGATGATTTCTGGAAAAGTGCACTCATGGACGTCGCTTTGCAGGCTACCGGCAACGAGGAGAAGTTCTCTGCGCTCCTGCGCCGGCTTTCACTGGATGATCACTTGCCTCTGAATATGGTCGAACAGCTAATAATCGAATTACGGATGTTGCTCGGAGTAGACAAGGAAGATGAATCGCGGAGCTTATCCTCTCTTATTCAGGAAGCCTCAAAAGAGAAGCTATTGCCCAGGGAAGCCGTAGAAATGGCGCACTTGATACGCAAGCAAAGGAACGTGGTTGCGCACCCTAACCCTGCTGAGTCCCAGAAGACAATCCCGGCAAGGACGATCCTGTGCCTGTTCGCAGCCGCATTGCTCTGGCCGGAGTTGCCCGAATAGTAGTAGGTTCTAACCCGCCCCCATGCGAACAGCACGCACATGAGAGGGAATCCGAGCCCCCCCCGTTATGTGTATGGAACCGTTCTGTCTACGGAGGTGCTCAGGTTGTCCGCTTAATCCTGTCAATCCTGTAATTCCTGTCAAACACTACAGCCCAGCATCGCCCGCC
>JAKLPW010000104.1 GCA_022013675.1 Anaerolineae bacterium
CCGATGAGGCGATCGGCGCCGCCGTAGTAGACGTAGACCGTGCCGCCCACCACCGGATTCGCGGCGCTGAAGACCACGTTGGGCACGTCACCGTGGAGCTCCCAGGGCTCCATGGGCCAAAAGATGGGCTCCTTAGGCCGGCGGATCACTTGCGTCGGATCGTCGAGGTCGAGGAGCACCACGCCCAGGCGATAGACGTGGTCGTAGTCGTAGGCATGGTAGATCACTACCCAGCCGTGCTCCGTCTCGATAGGCACGCCCCCTCCGCCGACGCGGTTGCAGTCCCAACCCTCTGTTCGGGGCCCCATGACAGTCTGGAAGTCCTCCCAGTGTTGGAGATCGTCGCTGCAGGCGATCCAGATGGACGGCGGCCGCCGGTGGAAGGTCACGTATCGCCCGCCGACCTTGCGCGGGAAGATCACGTGGTCCTTGTTGTCCTCCCCCTTGATGAGCGGGCCGATGCGTTGCCAGGTGATGAGATTGGTGCTCTCGGCGAACATGGGCGTGATCCCCAGGGGCGAGTAGGCGGTGTAGGCCATGATGAAGCGCCCCTCGTCGGCCAGGTAGGTAACGCGGGGGTCCTCGACGCCGCGCGTCTCCCATTCGTCCTGAGGGGAGAGGACGGGGCTTTGCAGGCGGTTGAAGTTAGCGCCGTCGCTGCTGAGGGCGTAGCCGATGCGGCTCACGTAGTCCAAGCCCTGGGCGCGGTAGAACATGTGGAACAGAGCGTTGTGATGGACGACCCCACAGTTGAAGACGTTGAGTGCCTCCCACTGGCTGAGGGGGTTGGGCACCAGGATGGGGTTTTCCGGGTGGCGTTGTAGCTTCATGATTGCGATCTCCTTGTTCAAGTTGTGTGTTTGCATCTATGACTCCACTGAAAGAAGGGGGAATTCACCGCAGAGCACGCAAAGCACGCAGAGATTCTCCTGTTGTTCTTCGTGTTAATTCGTGACATTCGTGGCAAAAGTATCTCAACTGCTAGCGCTGGTGTAGCGAGTTAGGGCAAAGCGCCAGAAGAGCGACGCGACGACGAAGAGTACCACGGCCAGGCCGATCGCTATCAGCGCCAGCCACCAGTCCAGCCGGCCCAGGAGCGCCTCCGCCGGAAAGGTGGTGAGGAAGGCCACCGGGACTACGACGGTCAGGGCGGTTTTGACCCACCCGCGATAGAAGCTGACCGGGAAACGGCCGGTTTCCAGCAACCCCATGGCAACCGCGTCGACGCGCTCTACGTTTATCAGCCAGAAGGTCGTGGTCTGGAGCATCAAGTAGAGGCTGTAGAGCAGCACCGCCGCCGCGACGATGAGCACGACGAAGAGCGCTATCTCACCCACGCTGGGCACGTGTCCCAACCGCCACAGCGCATAGGTCACCAGTCCCATCCCCAGCAGTGGGTCTCCCCAGTTGTAGATCCCGATCTTGCGCAGGCTGACCAGGAACTGGCTGTCCACCGGCTTGGTCAAGATGTAGTCCAGCGTGCCCAGGCGCACGTACTCGGTCAGGCGGGCCAGGTTGGGCTCGAGCACCACCTGGCGGTAGCCATTCATGGCGAAGAACAGCCCCATGACGATCAGTAGCTCGTAGTAGCTCCAGCCGGCGATGGTATCCGCGTGAAAGAAGTACACGCGCACGCTCAGCGAGGCCCATACCAGCCAGAATAGGCTGAGCCCGATGTTGGTCCAGAAGTTCAGCCGGTATTCCACCTCACTGATCAGCGTGTTCTTGTAGAAAATGACCAGCAAACGCAGATACTTGCCCATTGGACGCTACGCTCCCACTGCACTGTAGCGTCTTAGCCCCAGACGATACAGAATACGATATGCCACCAGAAGCAGCACCATCCAGACCCCGCCGACGGCGAACCCGGCCCAGATCTCGCCCCAGGTGAGCTGGCCCATGAGGATCTCCATGGGGAAGCCAAGGCTGCTGCGAAATGGCAGCAGGAAGGCGATCCTGCGAATGGCGACCGGGAAAAGTGCCAGCGGAGCGATCCACCCGGAGAGAAACTGACCGCTCCCATACCACAACATGAAGAGATTGATGGTCTGGGGGGACCAGAAGGCCAGCACTCCGAAGGTCGAGCCCGCCAACACATTGAGCATGAAGCCGACGCCGATGCTGATGACAAAGGCCACCAGGCGGCCCAAGGTCAGAGGATAGGATATGGCCGGCGAGAGCCACATCACCAGCGCGACGGGTGGAACGATGATGGTCAGTAAAAAGAGGGTGAATCCTAATTGATCACAGAGGTAGTTATGAAATGGGTTCAGCGGTTTGAGCAGTTTGACGGAGAGTTGCCCAGTGCGGATGTCCTTGTTCCAAGCCCAGACGGTCCAGCCGCTGGTGGCCTGTCTTACCAGAGTTATGCCTACGTAGTACGAGATGAAGTCGGTGCGGTTCCACCCCGCTGCTGGCCCGATCTCGTCCACGATGGTCAGCCAGACCGTCATCATCACCAGGGGGAAGAGGAAGCTCAGAAGCCAGATGATGACCTGGGCCCGGTATTCCAGCGCGGTGGCCAAGTAGGCCTTGACCAGTGCTTTATACGCCCGCCACATTATCATGCTCCTCCCGCCCTCGCCGGAATACCTCCCGGATGATGTCCTCGATGGGTGGCTCCTCGATAGTCATGTCGGCCACCGGCAATCGGGCCAGCGCACCACCGATGGCATCCTTGGCCCCGGCGCGCGGCACGCGCAGGGTCACTTTCAACCCGTCCACGGATTCTACTTCGCCAAAGCATCCCAGATCTGCTGCGTCCACGGGTCTCTGCAAGGTGAGTTTGAGCAGTTTGTAGGGGGCGGTCTGCTGGACGAGCGCATGTAGATCGCCATCGTACACCAGCGTACCCTGCTCGATGACCAGGATACGGCTGGCCGACGCGGTCACGTCGGCCATGTAGTGGCTGGTCAGCAGCACCGTCGCGCTGTGCCGCTGGTTGTAGGCCAGGATGAAGTCGCGGATCGCTGCCTGTGCCGTCACGTCCAGGCCCAGGGTGGGCTCGTCCAGAAAGAGCACCCTGGGCCGGTGGAGCAACGAGGCCGCCAGCTCGCAGCGCATCCGCTCGCCCAGGCTGAGTTTGCGGACCTGCTTGGTGAGCAAGGGCTCCAGGTTGAGCAGGGCCACCAGCTCGTCCAGCGACTCCCCGAACTCCGCCTCCGGCACGCCGTAGATGGCCTGGTTGACCAGGAAGGTCTCTATGGCGGGCAGGTCCCACATCAGTTCGTTGCGCTGGCCCATGACCAGGGTGAATTGCTTGAGGTACTCGTTCTTCCGCTGATGGGGGGTGTAACCCAGCACGGTGGCGCTGCCGGACGTGGGATAGAGCAGGCCCGACAGGCATTTCAGGGTCGTGGTCTTGCCCGCTCCGTTTGGCCCCAGGAAGCCCACAATCTCGCCCTGCTCGATATCGAAAGAGATGCCATCCACTGCCTTGACTGTCTCGTACTGGCGATGGAAGAGGCTGCGGATGGATGCCCGCAGGCCGGGCTCTTTGTGGTGCACGCGATAGTATTTGACCAGGTTATCCACGTGTATGACAGACATAGTACTTGCGCTCCGTTCCAGATTGGACCGCGGGCATCCTGCCCGCTACGATCCTACACAAAGTACCCCGAAGCAGTTAGCCTCTTTTTGAAGGGGCGACCAGGGATGGTCGCGTTCCCAGGGTACCGGGAGATTGGACCGCGGGCATCCTGCCCGCTATGATCCTACACAAAGTACCCCGAGGCAGTTAGCATCCTTTCGAAGGGGCGACCAGTGATGGTCGCGTTCTCAGGGTACCGGGAGATTGGATCGCGGGCATCCTGCCCGCTGTCGTATGCTATTCTAAACACCCACTACCGCTGCATGATCGCCTGCAGAATGTCGTCGTCCCGGGTGAGCTTCACCGTCTCTCCGGGAGATAGCGTGATCTCCACGAAAGTAGCGTCTCGCCCTATATATTCTTTGGTTTGTACATCCAGGGGCTCTCCGTCAAGTGTAGCCGTCAGGGGGCCGACGTCAAGCAGGCCGTAGCAGACCGTCAGCGGCGCCGGGCCGGAGAGGTGGCGGATCTCAGCCCCCTCACGCTCGGCGCGGACGTCCAGCCGGTGGCCGCCGATGGGCACGCTCCTCAGTTCCGCGAATTCCCAGGCTGCCGGCAACTGGGGGGCAATCGTCACCTTGTGCTGGTCGGCGCGGGGATCGAGCCCCATCAGGTCTTCCACGGCTCCCTTGAGGAACATGGTGGCCGACCAGTTCTGGAGGAACGTGAGTCCATCGGGGATCAGCTCGTGATAGCAGCCTATGGCCCCGTGATCGAGCGTGGCCGCGAGGAGGGTTAGCATCTCGAAGCCCAGGTCGGGATCACCGTAGCGGTAGGCCCCCCGGCTCAACACGCCGGTGGGCAGGGTCCACACCCGTTCGTCGTCACCCAGGGTGTGCACCAGCCCCCACTCGTTCAGGTAGTCGCGTTTGATGCGGGCCAGGGAGGTGCGTCCATGCTCCGCTGAAGCGATGCCCACCTCCAGTGGCACGGCCACCGTCCAGTGACCGTCGTGGCGGGGCTTGTCTTTGTAGCGCAGCAGGGAGTTGGCGTAGACCTCCTCCTCGGGCAGCCACCAGTCGGAGTCGAACCGAGCCCGTAGGTCGTCCGCCGTAGCCCGCGCCCGCGTTGCTGTCTCGGTGTCGTCCAGGACTCCGGCCATCTCTGCCAGGTCTCCCAGGGCATCCCACAGGTAGCACGCCGCGTCCAGCTTCTCCGGTCCCATGCCCGTTCGCTCTACCATCGCCGCGCCCTCCGGATAGCTGTCGCCGTCCCGGTCGGCGCGCCCCAGATTGTATTCGAATACCCCCTGTACCAGGGCGGGATAGACCTCCGCCAGAAAAGCGCTGTCGTCCGTCCAGCGGTAGTAGTCCCAGACGGCGCTGACGAACTGGGGCATCTCCTGTACGTTGCCGGGCGCGATGAGCGAGCCGGCCGGGGAAAGCTGGTGCGGTATCTGGCCTCCGAATCCCAGGGCCTGGGTCGCGCCGGTGCGCAGGTGGGCAGCCACCGTAGGACCGAACCCGGTCGAGGTCAGGCCACCCGCACCGTAGGCCAGATCGTTACTGAACCAGTAGGGGAAGGTCTCCAGGCCTGCGTAGAAGTAGCGGCCCAGGGCCGGGGACTCGCCTTCGAGCATCTGGACGTTGGCGCGGGCGATGTCAAAGGCAGCGTCAATACCGGCGTCCGGAGTGTGAAACCGGGGGCCGGTGGTCAGGAGAGTCCTGTATAGCGCCTGTTTCTCGGCAAGCAAGGTTGCATGTTGGGGCAGCCACTCGTCCACATGCTGCAAGGCTGCCTCCGGGCCAGACTCGGCCTCGACTACGATACAGAAGGTCCACGACTGCTCTGTGCCTGGTTCCAGGCTGGCGGTGTATTCCAGTTTCCCCACGGGCTGACCGTCTGGCGCACTGGTGACTCGGATGCTCTCTGGAGGGGTCTCTCCGCCGATGGCCACGGCCCAGGCATCGGGCGCGCTGAGGGCGCGGGCTACCAGGCGGTCATCTGCTGGAAGTACTGTTTCGCCCGAGTTGCGGACATCAGCCAGTGTGGTGCGCCAGGCATCTTCCAGATCAAAGTAGGCATAGAAGGCCACGCGGGTGTCAACTGGCTCGTCTCCATCATTCCGCAGGATCAGGGTAGTGAAAAGAGCGGGCCGATCTTGAGGGACGAAATCGCGACGGGTGGCGGTCAGTGGGCCTTTTCGATAATGAAACTGCACATCGGCGAAGGTCTGCGTGAAACGGTGGGCGTCCAGCATGGGCCAGCGTTCACCCCCGGCTTCTACGACGAAGACGTAGCCATCCAGGGCCTTCACCGGCTGTGCCCAAACGCCGCCCAGCTCGCCGCCCAGCGGATCGTCTGCGCGTGGCCCGCCGTAGGTCGCCAGGTCATAAGCATTGCTGCGGGGTCGAAAGCCGCTGTCAATATCGCCGATGACGTAGAGTTGCCGCCCGGCGGTGACGAAGGGCGTGTCGGGCGAGCCCGGTCGGGTCTGGTTCGCCTCACCGAAGTTCAGTTCCTGCGTGACCTCGGCCGTGGCGTCAGCGCGGAAGAGTGGAGGCGTGTCTGGGTGGTGCACCGGGGTGATCACGGTGACTTCCTCCTTCAGTGCTGTTGGAGAAGGGGTGACTTGGACTTCTGGCACTTGGCTCTCCGTCCCGCAGCCGCTCAACAGCAAACCCAGGGCAATCAGCGCAACCAGACTTGGAAATGAAGCTCTCTTCGTCATGACTGTCTTTATCCTACTCGACGAGCCACAGGGCGGTTCAGTCTGGCGAGGCAGAGGGCAGTGCCAAAAGGACAAGGGCATTGGTTTCTCCCAGGACTTGCCAGACTTCGGAAGTCTTCGGCAGGGCTACAGTTGCTACAATCTTGTTCAGAACCTCATTGAACCCAGTATGCCTCGTACACGATATAGACTTCCGAAGTCTCTTCTCAATGATCTCCTACGCCAGCATGATCGCCCGCGGCACGGTGGGCGGCCAGCCGGTTCAGGACAGCGTGGTTGCCCAGGAGTACCAGGAAGGCCACGGTGATAATTGCCCAGGGCATGAGAAGCAGGCTGCTGAGTAGAACCGTGAGCAGCGCCAGCCCGAAGAGCGCGACCGAGTACCTCCAGTTGCCAGAGAACATCACCAAAGCGTTGCGCAGCGCCAGCCACAGGCTGGGCTGCTCCTGTTCCAGTATAAGCGGCCAGGCATAGAGCAGCAGGAAGGCCCACAGGAACAGAAGCATCAGGAAGAAGCCCTGGATGAAGACGATGTAGTCCTTGCTGGAAAGGCGGCCCGTCAGCACGACGTCGCCGCCCAGGATGAGAAAGCCCGCCCCAGCGATGATGGCCCAGAGCCAACTCCACCCGAAGTAGCGCCGGAAGCCCTCGAAGAAATCGTGCAGGTCGGCATCCTCCCCACGGGCCAGACGGTGGGTCAAGACGAAGAGCCCGGCCGTGGCCGGTGGTCCAGTGACCACCAGTACATTCAGCATGATCCACAGGACGTTGGCAATCACCAGCAGGTAGATGTTTTCCCAGAGGCTGCTCAACGTCTTGCGAAAGACCCACCAGGCTTCAGACACGGTTTGCTCCTGTTTAAGTTTGAAGTGAGACGAAGGATGAAGGACGGAGGACGAAAGACGGAGGACGGTGGACGAAGGGTGGAGGACGAAGGACGAAAGACGAAGGACGGGAGTCGTTCGCTTGTCTTGGTCATTCGTCATCCGTCCTCCGTCATCCGCCATTCCAACAGCATGATCGTGCAACTCTTGTCTCAATGCCTTCGGAGACGATAGAGCGTGCCGCCTTTTGCCTGAAAGTATAGCCCAGCGTCGCACGCTTGTGTCTCTACTCCTTCCACGCTCGTCACGCCGAAGATCCACACCGGCGTGAATCGTTCACCCGTACCGCAGAAGGTGACGAGTACCATGTCACCGTCCTCGATCGCTTCTACCACCGGCGGGCCACTGTAGA
>JAKLPW010000105.1 GCA_022013675.1 Anaerolineae bacterium
AGCCCCTCTTGGACGGGAAGCACGAATCACAGGCATTGAATGCCGCGCGGACCACGCCATCACTGCTCTGGAGGATGAAGAACTCAATGGGCTGGCCTTCATTCATGTAGGTGTAGTGGTGTGCCTTGCCATCGTCGAAAGTGGAGAGTGGCAGCCGCGCTTGTCCATCTGCGATCGCCACCGCCGGATAGGGCGCATGGCCAGAGGTTGCGGCTGTCACCGATACCGTCTGCTCCCCCGTTGACGATCCCACAGGCAGATCGCTCGACGCCACCGTATCCCCAACAACTGGCGCCTCGGAGACGGCCGATACTGGTTGGCTTTCAGGCCGCGCTAGAGCGTAGAGAGTACCTGCGCCCAGAGCGATCACTGCTACCACGGCGACCACCGCGATCCCGGGAGTACGCGACGGTTTCTTCTTCGACTTTGTAGTGAATCGAGCTTGCTTCGCCTTACGAGTCTTCGTCTGTTGCTTGCTCACTTGGTCCCAACCTCCTCGAATCGGTTTCTTCTGGCAGTTGAACATCACGTGTATAGACAGCGACTGTCTAGACAGCGGCTGTAATCTGACGCTGTCACGGGATTAGTATAGCGGAGTTCTGCAAAGACCACGCAAAGGATTCTTAAAGATTGTGTAAAGACGTATTGTGCCCTACGGTGACCGGCTCCGGGAGCATGCCAAGTGGCATCCTGTGGGTTGGGAGCCATGCAGAGACTTCGGAAGTTTTCACCCCATATCCAAGAGTCGGGCACAGAAAGGAGCCAAACTGAAATCGGAGAATAACCACTTCGTGGAAACTTCGGAAGTCTGAACAACTGGCTTCCTCGCCAGTAGAGACTTCCGAAGTTTTCACCCTATATCCAAGAGCCGAGCACAGAAACAAGCCCATCCGAACCTGCACGACAGCCCTTTCGTGGAAACTTCGGAAGTCTGAACAAAGGATATTCGTGATACCCGTTGGGAGAATATCTCCTGACCGATCCCTCAGCGGTCTCAGCGAACTCTGCGGTGAGATGCCATTCTACACCGGCCTTGATCTACTCCAAGACCCCCGAATCGCCCTCAGTCTCCGCCATCTCGTCATCCTCCACCGGCGACGCCACGAGGGTATCGATGCTCTCCTCAGAAACCCCGAATCTCCCTCGCGACCACCACCAGAAGAGAGCGGACAAGACAATGGTGCCCAGACCCGGCAGGAAGAAGCAAAGTGCCATGCCCGCGCGCACTCCCACGGGGTCACCGGGCAATGGGCTGCCAACAACCGTAAATCCCACCAACGCGATGAGCAGCCCGCCCGCCACTCCTAGGGCCGGCAACAACTCGCTCCAATGAACAGAGCGGTCTTTCTGGCGTCCCACCCAGAAAGCAAGATAGGCCAGGAAGATCAGCGCGAAGGCCGGTGCCAGGCAGAGGCCCCGGATCAACTGAGAACTATAGCCATCAGAATAGGGCATATCTGGGGACTGCTCCATGGGTATGGCATACAAGAGTAGCCCACAGGCCACGAAACTGAGGGCGAAGAGAAAGAGCAACAGAGCGATCCCGTGCCAGGTACGTCGAGAGAGTTTCATGAATGCCTCCTTGATTTGGATTGAACCGGCGACATCTCCGGCGGATGGTCCCAATCCACCGGCCCTACCGAGAACCTGTATTTCAGGCGGGGTAGTACCACCTCCTTCCAAGCTCTTATAAAATAGTCACAAACCTGTTGTTTTCGATGGCTCCGCCCGTGTGTACAGCAATGCTCGGCGGCACTTGCCCACAACCTTGATGGCACCCATTGCCCGCAGGCAGTAGGCCATTCTCTGAGCCAGGCGGCGAGGTCTTCCCATGGCGGCAGCGAGACCCCCAGTAGTGAATGACTCGCTCAGGTTGCCCGGCAGCAGTGCGACCATGTCAACCGGAGTCTCGAAGAGCCGCCGCTCTACGACTTCCAGAAGGTTCCTCGACTCCACCACCCAGCCCCGGCGACGCCAGTGGCGACCACCTTCATATCGGCGAGTCTCCTCCTCCTGAATCAGAAGGACCTCTACGGAGAAATGGGGGTTGGCCAGCAATGCTGGGAAGCTCACCAGCTCATGGAACACGTCCTCGAATCCGCCTCGCCTGGGTGACTTCCTGCGTTCAGTTTGACCGTGCCCGTCTGGTGCCATTTTCCGCAGCCACTTCTCTCGTGCCACAGGGTAAACCAGACGCAGGCGATGGCCCTCGGTAAGCACTGCCAGCTTCCGCTTGAGGGACGAGAAACCCCCGGTCTGGATCTCCACCAGCAGGTCGCCTCGGACGATATCAACAACGTAGCCATCCACCAGCACCTCAAACCGGTCGCCTGGCTGTGCGTACCATTCTTTCAGCGCAGCATGAAGCGGCTTCTCGTTGAGCGTGCCGATTTTGGGTGACTCCGGCGGTGATTGGCCGGACATCTTGGCGTTGACCCTGTTCACGTGTCAGTCTCTCCATTCACCGAGCAGCTTGTTGGCGAAGGTCTCCCGACCGAGCTCTTGTGCGTCTTGGCGTCGGCCAATTGCTTGTGCAGCTCCAACGTATTATAGCAGACGCGCAGGGAAACATCAATGTGAAGTAGCAGAGGATCCTGAAGCAAGACTTCCGAAGTCTGTTGCACTCAGGGCTCCGTCAGACGTCGAGCCAAGACTTCGGAAGTCTATCACGTGCAGAAAGCGTTTCGGGTTCCACATAGTTCCAGGCGAGACTGCTAGGCCCGCTACTCGGCAAAGACTTCCGAAGTCTGTTGCGCTCAGGACTTACTCAGAGGACCTTGCCCATCACCACTCGGTCAGGAGACCTCGCTCATCCGCCAATGGCCTCGCTCATCCGTTAATGCTGTTAGCTGATAGCTGACTGCTGACTGCTTTCCGCTATCAGCCTTTCCCCCTCACCGGCACCGCTACCACGCCTACCACGCCCGGACCGGCGTGACTGGCCAGCGCCGCCCCAATCTCCTGCACCAGGATACTCTCCCGGGGGTAGCCGGTGAGCTTCGCCAGCCGGTCGGCCAGGTCCTGGGCCTTGTCCAGGCTGCGCGTGTGTATCACCGCCAGCCTTTCCAGCGGGCCAACTTGCTCAACGGCGTTCAGCAGCCGTCTGATCCCGCCCTTGAGCGAGCGGGCCGCACCCCACGGCCGCAGATGCCCTTGCACGGCAGTGATGATCAGCTTGATGTTGAGTGCCCTGGTCATCCGTTCGGCAGCAGTGATGAAGGCATCCGCTCGTCCTCCGAGCCTCAGGTTCTTCAGCGTGTCCAGCACCGCCACCAGGCAGGTGCTCTCTCGCATGTCCTTCAACATGGAGAGGATCTCCTGCATCGAAGACCCGGCCCGCGCAGCCTGGGTAGCCGCCACGGCCTGCAATCCTTCGCCCAGAGAAGCGGAAAGGGAGTCGAACACCTTCACTGCCTCACCGAAGCGTTCTGCAGCCAGGCGAGCCGCGTTGAAGGTGCCGCTGTGCTCTTTGGTGATCGTCACGCACAGAACCTGCTTGCCTTGCTCTACCAGACGCGCGAAAATCTCCTCGTATCTCCCTACCGACGGCTGGGAGGTCTTGGGATGCTCTGGGCCGGCGGCTTTCTCCCAGAACTCGTCCGCCGACAACTGGCCATCGAGATATTCCTCCGACCCAAAGTGCACGTTCAGCGGCACGATTTCGATCCCGTACTCCTCCACTAGTTCCTGCGGCAGGTCACAACTGCTGTCCGTTACAACTCTGACACTTTGCTCCATGTCACCACCCCCGTAGCTTTACAAGTAGAAACACACATGCCATGGGATGGTTGCGCCGCTGCCACGCAGATCGATCTGACGTGCCATACAGAACGGGCGGGGCTTGCGCCCCGCCCGGTACAGTCACCCGATCCTGTCACATCATTCACCCATGCGCTCCAGATCCGGCATGCGCTCCGGATGCACTCAACCGCTTGATTTCATCTCGAAGCCAGCTTCCTCTAAAGCATCGAGTCCGCCCAACACAGCATACACGTTCTGCGGGTCGATCCCGCTTCTTATGACCGCGAGTGCCACACGGGCACTCTCCTCCTCGGCCGGTCAGGTTCAGTAGAAGATCAGCTTCTTGTTCATAGGGAGCCTAGCGAGACTTGTCTCGAGTTGCGCCTCGGGGAACGAGATGGCGCCAACTGCATGCCTGGACTCATACGCTGTGGGCGTCCGAACATCGTACAGCACGGCCTCGCCCTTCCCCAACAATCTCTTGGTATCGATGGCCGTGATGAGCCGTACCTGGCGGTCAGGAGTGGGTAGCTGGACCACAGCAGGTGTTGGCAATTGTCCCACGACAGGTGTGGCAAATTGTCCCACCGCCGTGGGGGCTCCAAGAGTGACCCGCCCAGCATTAGTGGATCCTGCCGAATTCTGCCACACCGCTTTCACACTTCCGGCCACCACGATGCTCATGACGATGATGGCCATCGCCCAAGTCCGAACCCTTTTGCGCTTCTTCTCGAGCCTGGCTTTCTCTCTCCTATTTCGCCCCATTGTTCAGGTACCTCCTATCCTATCGACCACGATCTCTTCGATCGCGATCTCTAGAGATCCTCATCGCCATGATTCTCTGTCATTTGAACGAAGTCTCCGTGCCAACTGTGATACCAAACATCCCCGGTGCTGCCACGAACGCTGAGCATGCCCTCGATCTGACCATCTTTCAGGAAATGCAGCGTATAGTACCCGTAGAATTGATCTGGAGTACCCGCCTCTCGGCTCGGAAAATTGGCATGAAGCCATTCCTGCGTTATGTCCCGCGCTTGCTCCGGCGAGATCAGCATCTCCGCATCGTCCCACGCGGCACCCATCATACCTCCGCGATGCATCCCATATTCCACATTCCACATCATGTTCGGTCCCGGCTCTGGCGTCACCACGCCACTACTCTTGTCCACGAGTAACTCCATGGCGCCGATGTTCGTCTCTTCCTCGGCCACGATGGCGTAGTAGTTGCGTTCGAACTCCATCACTTCGGTCACGTGCAGATCCTCGTATCCTAGCTGTTCCACGTATTGCACGACGGCTTCCTGAGCCTCCCCCAGCGAAGCCACCGGCCCCTCGGACGGGAAAATGCGCTCGCAACTGCCCGACACCCAGTGCCCTCGCCCGAACTCTGCGCCTTCGTGTAAATCACATCCAGACCATCCAACTCCCGGGTGCCCTCCCATCCGAGACCACATCGGACTAGCTCCCCCTGGCGCATGTCCCCCTGGGGCGTGTCCCAACACGTAGCCTGCACCGAGGCTACCCATCACCAGCACCAGGAGCAGGGTCACTGCTCCTAGTGCGACTAATCGCTTTCTCACGGTATATCCCTCCTATTCTGCCTCTATGTCCCGCTTCATAGTCTCATACTGCTCGCGAGTAATCTCGCCCCGCGCGTAGCGATCATTCAAGATCTCCCGCGCACCCCTCTTCTTGGCTACCTCTCCAACCGCTGGAGCACGACGAGGGAACAGGAAAACCACGCATCCAATCCCAAGGGCGATCAAGCAACCCCAGAAGAAGAGCATGAACAACCAGCCAAACGCTCCAAAACCCATCATTCCCATCACGATCACATCTCCCTCTTATCACTCTAGGTCTTCGTCTCTAAACGGAACCTCGTGCGACCGGCGGAGTACATTCAATCTGCTCCTTCCTGATCACGGCCTCAGTGTACACTACCTACACGAAGCCAGCGTGAAGGGTTTTTAAAGATTGTGTAAAGGAAAACGCGCCCTCCCAGGTCACAGAAGGACGCGTCGAGACCGAAACTGACAGGACTATGCGGTTGGCACAGTGAACGAGAACTCGCTCCCCTTTCCCGGCCCATTACTGGCCACACTGATCTCGCCGCCGTGGGCCTCGACCAGGTGCTTGGCGATGGTCAGGCCGATACCACTTCCACCCCCGACTCGCGAGCGCGAGTCGTCCACACGGTAGAAACGCTCAAATACGTGCAGCAGATGCTCTGGAGCAATCCCTATCCCGGTGTCTATCACAATAAGGCGCACTGAGCGACCCTCGTGGTGCGCCTGCACCCTGACCACGCCTCCGGCAGGAGTGTATTGCAGCGCATTTCCCACCAGGTTGAGCAACACCTGGTCAATGCGATCCTCGTCAACACGAACAAGAGGCAAACCTTCGGGCAATTCGATCTCCAACGACACCTTCTTCTCCTCGAACTGAGGATGCAGGCGGGCAACCGTGGCGGCAACCACCGACCTCACTGACAGCGGCTGCACGTCCAGTTCGAAGGCACCCGCTTCCACCCGGCTCAGTTCCTGCAAGTCGTAGACCAAACGCTGCAATCGGTCGGCTTCACGGTAGACCTGCTGAAAAGTGACCAAATCAGCCGGCAACACTTCGTCGATCAGCCCCTCCATGTATCCCTTGATACTGGCTAGAGGTGTCCGCAGCTCGTGAGCCACGTTACCGATCAACTCCATACGCTTGGTCTCCGTTCTTTCCAAAGTGGCCGCCATCTGATCAAAGCTCAGTGCCAGTCGGCCCAGTTCATCCATGTCCTCGAAGCCATCGTCGGCAAGGCCGACCCGCTCGTCATATCTTCCCGCGGCGATGCGGAGGCTCGCACGCATCATGTCTTGTATGGGTGCCACGACACGACGGCTAATGTAGAGACTCAGTAGGACCGACACAATGACAGCAGCCGCAGTGGCCACAGTCAACGCTTC
>JAKLPW010000106.1 GCA_022013675.1 Anaerolineae bacterium
ATCACGACACTTACAAAGAACCCGGAGGCTTTCGCCCAGGCCGTTGACGAGATGATAGCTCCCTTTGCCGACAAGGAAATCGACTCCGTTGTTGCGATAGAGTCCAGAGGGTTTATCTTCGGCGCACCTATCGCGCTTCGCCTTAGTGCTGGTTTCATACCCGTTCGCAAGGAAGGCAAACTGCCCGCAGACACGATCAAAGCCGAATACAGCCTGGAATACGGCTCCAATGTGTTGGAAATGCACAAGGATGCCATTCAACCAGGACAGCGCGTCCTGATAGTAGATGACCTACTGGCTACGGGTGGTACCGCCAAAGCTACCATTGATCTCGTCGAGTCCCTCGGTGGCGAAGTTGTTGGCGTGACATTCCTGATTGATCTCACCTTCCTGCATGGCATAGCCAAACTTGAGGGATATGAGGTCTTCTCTGTAATCCAATTCGAGCAGTAGCAAACAGGAAATACCATAGGCAAAAAGGATCAACAACAGGTCCACGATTGCTTCGTACTCTCTTCCCAAAAGTACCAGTGACGAGTCCTACCATCTCACCTCACAGGTAGTAACGCAAATCAGGAAGGGTATACCATGGGAAAGCATCAAAAAAACAGCCCATCGAGCACCGAGAAACAACGTCTGGAGCAAGAAGTTCAGCGAACACGAGAGAACATTGCAGGACTCAAGTCATTCATGAAGTCGGAACTTGAGCCATCCAGCGGAGGAGAAGATGGTGATGCCGCCGATGTCGCCTCCGACATATACGAAAGAGAGAAAGCACTGGCACTAATCTGCACTCTGGAGAAAAAACTTCTGGCACTCGAATACGCGCTTGAGATTGAACGTGTGGGAACATACGGGATCTGTGAGTCATGCGGTCAAAAGATAGCTCCCGCACGCCTGGAGATTGTGCCAGAAGCTACGTTGTGTGTGATATGCAAGGCTAAGACGGAGCGGACCAGCAGCGCCAGGAGGAAGTTATCCCTAGCGCCACGGAGGAAGATGCCTCCGGATGAACCCAAATAGAAGCACATCCACACTGGTGAATAGCATTTTCCCTACTCTCCCCCGACGTCTTTGACAAGGGAAAGGCTTTAGCATAGAATAGGAGCGTCAGACCTCATCAATGAAAAGAGGCTCTACTTCCTGTGACAACAAACGACAGTGCAACGTGGCAGCGCAATAGATAGGTAGTGGGTTAGATACCCTTCGGGGTATCCTAACCCCTTTTTTCGGTAACGGACAACGAGTTCGATCTCGGAATCACATTGGAGGTTGGCAGCAATGAGCAAATGCACGGAAATACGCTGGCACGGACGTGCGGGCCAGGGTGTGGTCACCGCCGGAGAGCTTCTGGCAGAAGCAGCCCTGGAAGAAGGAAAGTACTTCCAGGCTTTTCCCGACTACGGCCCTGAGCGGATGGGGGCTCCGGTGAAGTCCTACACCCGAATAAGTGATGAGCCGATTGAGATTCACTACCAGATATTGACGCCGGAAGTAGTGGTCGTCGTGAATCCAAACCTGCTAGGAGTAGTGGACGTCACTGAAGGCCTAGCAAAGGATGGTGTTCTGATCGTCAACACACCGGAATCACCGGGGGATATCCGCACGAAACTAGACTTTGAAGGCGGTCGCGTGTTCACGGTGGATGCTACCGCTATTGCCATGGAAGCTCTGGGTCGTGACATCCCCAGCACGATGATGCTTGGAGTAGTAGCCAAGGCAACCGGTATCGTGAAACTTGACAGCCTCAAGCACCTAGTACGGGAGAAACTGGGGGCGAAATTACGCTCCGAGATAGTAGAAGCCAATATCACGTCTCTGCAGAGAGTCTACGACGACGTCAAAGAAGGCTAGGACTCTACATCCCCACCCTATCGAGCCATACCTGATAGGGAACGAGACCAGTGCATATCCAGACGGAGGAAGGTCAATGCCGAATGTGGAAGCTACGTGGAAGGAAATAAGCCCGGGTGGCGTGGTATACGAGGCCGGTAATTCAGTTGAGTACCATACTGGAGGCTGGCGCACCCTACGCCCTTTGAGAGACACGGATCAGTGTACCCACTGTATGATCTGCTGGGTCTATTGCCCCGACTCATCCATAATCGTAAAAGAGAGCAAGATCGTCGCGTTCGATTACGATCATTGCAAAGGCTGTGGGATATGTGCCAATGTATGCCCAGTCAAAATCAAGAAACCGCACAGTCACACCTGTGAGATGGGTAGTGTGATTCAAATGGTTCCGGAAACAGAGTTAGACTAGGAGAAAACAAGATGGCAAAGTCAAATATCACGGCTCTGGACGGAGCCCATGCGGTAGCAAATGCCATGCGGCAGATCAACCCAGATTTGGTGGCCGCATACCCTATCACCCCGCAAACCGCAATCGTACAGACCTTCTCCCAGTACGTAGCCGATGGAGTGGTAGATACTGAATTCGTACCTGTAGAGAGCGAGCATGCAGCCATGAGTTGCTGCGTAGGCGCTTCCGCCGCCGGCGGGCGGGTCATGACAGCAACGGCAGCCAATGGACTGGCCCTGATGTGGGAAATAGTCTACATCGCGGCATCTATGCGCCTCCCCATCGTCATGCCCGTGGTCAACCGCGCTCTTTCAGGCCCCTTGAACATCCATTGTGACCATTCGGACTCTATGGGAGCACGAGACGCAGGCTGGATACAGATCTACGCTGAAAGCGCCCAGGAAGCCTACGACAACACTATCCAGGCCATTCGCATTGCCGAACATCCCGATCTCCTCACTCCGGTAATGAGCATGCTGGATGGCTTCATCACCGGGCATGGCGTGGAGCGAGTCGAAACAGTCGATGACCAGGCCGTCAGGGATTTCGTGGGCACTTACAAGCCAGCACACACCCTTCTGGACGTGGACAACCCGGCGACCTACGGGGCATGGGACTTCTACGATTTCTACTTCGAACACAAGCGCCAGCAGTCGGACGCACTTAGCAAGGCCATCCCCATCATCCGCGAAATCGGGGCCGAGTACGGAAAACTCACCGGCCGAACGTATGGCATCCTTGATACCTACGAGATGGAAGATGCCGAGATGGCCATCATCGTGCTCTCCTCGTCCGCAGGTACTGCCCGGGCTACCGTTCGGAGGCTGCGCAAGAAAGGCGTGAAAATCGGGTTAGTGAAGCCCCGAGTCTTCCGGCCTTTCCCAACCGAGGAACTGACGGATGTACTTCAAAATGTGAGCGCCGTAGGCGTGATGGATCGCGCCATCGCCTTTGGTTCAATGAACGGCTGCGGTCCCCTCTTCTTGGATATCTGTGCAGCCCTATTTGCAGCTGGGAACCACAACACGAAAGTAGTAGACTACATCTTTGGATTGGGCGGCCGCGACCTCGTCCCTGCCCACATTGAACAGATCGCGAAGGATCTTCAGAGTATCGCCTCCACAGGCGAGGTCAAGCAACTGGTCAACTATCTAGGATTACGAGAATAGACGAGGCCGGAGGGTCAGATCTTGTCTCAAGGCGATCTGCCCCAAGCGCCCATCTCCTAAACTGGAGGAACAAGGAATGGCTATAAGACTCAGAGACATTGCTAACAAAGAAGAGAGGCTTGCTCCCGGCCATCGTCTGTGCGCAGGCTGTGCAGAATCGGTCGTCATACGTCAGTTTCTGCACGCTATTGACGATCCCGTGGTTATCGCGACCGCGACTGGCTGCACGGAGGTTGCCACCTCGATGTATCCCAATACCTCGTGGTGCGTTCCCTGGATTCACAACGCATTCGAGAATGCATCAACCACGGCGTCGGGCGCCGAGGCCATGTATCGCTCGCTGGTGCGACAGGGGAAGATAGAGGATAAGGGCACAAAGTTCCTGGCCATCGGCGGCGATGGCGCCACCTATGACATCGGGTTGCAGTTCATCTCCGGAGCCTTCGAGCGCGGGCACAAGATGGTATATCTTTGCCTCAATAACGAAGCATACATGAACACCGGTATCCAGCGCTCAAGCGCTACACCTCTCGGAGCACATACCACTACGTCGCCGGCGGGGAAAGTCATCCCGGGCAAGCAGCAATGGCGCAAGCCTCTCACTCGTATCATGGCCGCCCATGATATCCCATACGTTGCTCAGGTATCCCCGAGCAACTGGCGTGACCTGATGACCAACTCCCAAAAAGCCTTCGCGGCGGACGGGCCAGCCTTCATCAATGCATTAGCGCCGTGTCCCCGGGGATGGAGACACGATCCAAGCCTGAGTATCGAGGTTGCCAAACTGGCAGTTGACACCTGCTACTGGCCACTCTACGAAGTGGATCACGGTGAATGGAAGCTCAACTACAAACCACGCGAGAAGAAACCCGTAGCCGATTGGCTGCGTATGCAGGGAAGGTTCCGACACCTGTTCCAACCGGCTTTCGAGCATATCCTTGGTGAGATCCAGGCCAAGGTGGACGAAGAATGGGAGAATCTGCTCGTACGCTGTGGCGAAAAGTAGATCGTCAGAAAAAGGGGTAGCGAAGCGAAAGCAGCGCTACCCCTTTCCCATCAGCGCGGGGATCTGTCAGGGTGAACCCATCGTTCTGCCCGCTCAACCACTTTTGTACGAACCCTAGAACAGCACCGAAGCGAGATAATCAACGCCGTGTCGGAGTCCCTGGTACGCACATGGAGGGAAGGCAGTATGGGGAACATCTACCAATCCAACCACCCCTTGATTAAACACAAACTCTCTTTGCTGCGCAGCGTCGAAACCGGTCCCAAGAAATTCCGTGAGCTGATCCGGGAGATTGCCATCCTTCTCGCCTACGAAGCCACCGCAGACCTGAGCCTGAAAGAGATACTCGTTACCACACCAATGACAGAAGCCAGCGGACACCAGTTGACGGAGAAAGTCGGCCTTATTCCGATCTTGCGCGCTGGCCTCGGAATGGTCGAGGGTGTCTGGGAGATGATGCCCACAGCAGAGGTATGGCACATCGGCCTCTACCGGGACCACAAGACCTTGCAGCCCGTTGAGTACTACAATAAGCTACCCGTGCATCCTACCGTTCAAGTCTGTGTCATCCTGGATCCCATGCTCGCAACTGGCGGATCTGCGGTCGCCACGGTGGACATCCTTAAACGCTGGGGTGCGAAGCGTATCAAGTTCGTTGCCATCATAGCTGCCCCCGCAGGGCTAGATCTGCTCCAGAAGGTTCATCCTGATGTGGACATCCACCTAGCAGCCATAGACGACTACTTGACACCAGTTCCCACTTCGCCTGATGACCCTCCGGAAGGCTACATCGTACCAGGCCTGGGAGACGCAGGTGATCGCCAATTCGGCACAGCCTGAGCCCCAATGGAGATAAGCATGCCCTTTTCCACTATGGCCGCCGTTGTCTTTGCCGTGGCCGTTGCGGTTGCCGCTGTCCTCACACCTCTTGCACAGCGCCTCGGCCTGCGATACGGGATCTCCGATGTACCAGGAGGACGACGTAAACACAGTGGGGTCATTCCACGACTGGGCGGCATTCCTCTCTACGCAGCATTCTGCACAGCAGTCCTTCTGACGCGCACATTCCCCCGCAGCGACCCGGAAGAGTGGTTGCGAGTGACGGGTATCTTGGTGGGCGCAACCACCGTATTTCTGGGAGGACTCCTGGACGATAAGAAGCAAATGAAGGCACTCACTCAGGTAGCTGGAATGGCAATCGTAGCCTTGATGGCCATTCCGTTCAAGGTCTTCATCGAAGTGATCAACAACCCAGTCACTGATCAACAGATCTGGTTTCCCTGGTACGTCATGCTTCCCCTGACCCTACTATGGTTGATGGGAAGCATGGTCACGATGAACTTGCTCGATGGGCTTGACGGGCTTTCCACTGGCGTCACGACCGTTGCGTCCCTGATTCTCTTCGTGCACATGCTGCGGCTGGAACAGTACAGCACATCCCTACTGCCACTGGCTCTACTTGGGGCTACGCTTGGCTTCCTGCCTTACAACTTCCACCCCGCCAAGATATTTCTGGGAAGTTCCGGGGCCTACTTCCTGGGGTACACCGTGGGAGCCCTCTCCATCGTGTCAGGAGCCAAGATGGCTACCCTCCTTCTAGTAATGGGGATACCCATCTTGGATGTCGCCTGGCAATTGTTCGATCGCTGGAGAAGGGAACAACCCTTGGGGATAGGAGATCGTGGTCATTTGCACTTCCGTCTCTATGACCTAGGGCTACCTCATCGCTCCATCGTATTGCTCTACTATCTTCTAACCACCATCCTGGGAGGCTTGGCGCTCATGATCTCATCGCGCCTCCTCAAGCTCTTGGCCATTCTGACTTTGGCAGCAGTCATGGCGCTAACACTGGCCACACTATCACGCAAAGACCCCACAACCGAGAAGCACCCCCGCTCATAGCCAATCCAACCTTCGGCCGAGCAACAGCCAAATCAAAGCCTCGACTGCTAGAAGGAGGAGCACTACAAGTAGATCGACTGCAATGGTCAGTCCGAAGGCCCAGCTTAAGTACTGCACTGAAGTCAGACCAAGACCAAGCACGGGTTCCGGTATCTGGCGAATGCCTCCCACGAAGTAGAACACGAGGGCCATAACTAGTGTGTACAGCAGAAGTGTCCACCAAGGACGCCGGTCAGATTCGCTTGGCAGCATTGCATTGCTGACAGCAAAGATAAGATACACCCAGATCCAGACATCCGGTGCGCTGAGGTACCGACCTATACTTACTGGTAGATTGACTATCACTTGAGAAGAAAGCACTTCTACACCCAATCGACACTCGGCTAGATAGAGTATCAAAGCGCTTCCTGTTACCAGAGGTGCTACCCCGATGAGACTCTCCCGGAATGGGTCTGTACTGCCGATCCGAACAGCACCCATTTCTATGCGTTTCCCACCATCCATGGACTTGGGTCCCAGGGAAAGGGAGCCAACACGCACTCCCAGCAACTTGGCCGCCAGCCAGTGACTCAGTTCGTGAAGCACCACGCCGGGCAACAGTAAAAGGAAGTAGAAAAGAAAAGCTAACTCCTCGCTGCGAGTTAGCAGATAGATCACTCCCGGCAAGTGTTGGTTCAACACCCTCCTGAGCACCATCAAGAGCAGCAGGAGGGCAAGAAAGGAAAAGAGCGGACCCCACGAACCTTGCAATGCCTCTGGCCTCCTATCACGCTTGTAATGAGATTGTAGTACTAGCGGCCAGTACCCTTCACTTCAGCGGCCAATCTCGTGATTTCCGTGAAGTCGGCCGCTTTCAGACTCGCTCCACCAACCAATGCACCATCAATATCGGGCTGGCTCATGAACTCGACGACGTTACTCGGTTTCACGCTTCCAACGTACTGGACTCGCGCAGCCTGAGCGGTGGTCTCATTATGAAGCTCGGCAATCGTGCCTCGGATGACCAGACCAATAATCCTATTGGCTTCAACGCCAGTGGCTGCCCTGCCGGTCCCAATAGCCCAAATCGGCTCATAGGCGACCACTATCTTGCTCACTTTCTCGGCCGTCAAACCGACCAAGCCTTCCCGCATCTGCTGGGAAACGAAAGCTTCCGTCTCTCCGGCCTCATTCTGCTCCAGATTCTCTCCCACGCACATGATTGGCAGCAGTCCATGGTCGAAAGCCGCGCGCACCTTCCGGTTGACCGTCTCATTGGTTTCCCCGAAGTACGTCCTACGCTCGGAGTGGCCTATGATTACATACTGACACAGCCCCTGGAGCATCAAGGGTGATACCTCGCCGGTGTAGGCCCCTTGTTCCTCCCAATGCATGTTCTGGGCTCCGAGCTTGATCGAAGTGGGGCCCAGTAGCTCGGCCACTGCGCCCAAGGAGACAAAGGGCGGCACTATGACCTTTTCGATCCCCTGGATCTCGTTGAGCCCCCGCTTCATTTCTCGAACCAGATCAACTGATTCCTGAACCGTCTTGTGCATCTTCCAGTTGCCCGCGATTATCGGGATACGCATATCAATCCTCCATCTTGTCTAGGGTGTGCGGCATGTTATACCACAGGTAGTCACTCTTGGCAAACAAGAAACGCCCCTGCCTGTGCAGGGGCGTTTGCAAATAGACGCACTACGGGTAGATGCCTCGAATCATCACGGCTTCTGCCACTCTGTCAATGGCCAGGATGTAGGCCGCGATCCTCATGTCCACGTTTTTCTCTTTGGAAATCGCTAACACATCGCCAAAAGCCTTGACCATGATGTCCCGCAGCTTCAGGTTGATATCCTGCTCACTCCAGAAGAAGAACTGAAGACCTTGGACCCATTCAAAATAGGACACAGTCACGCCCCCTGCATTGGCCAAGACATCGGGTATCACGAAGATACCCTTCTCCGCGAACACGCGATCCGCCTCCGGCGTCGTGGGACCATTCGCCCCTTCCGCGATAATCTTGGCTTTGATGCGATCTGCGTTCTCGCCGGTGATCACCTTCTCCAGAGCAGATGGTACCAGAACATCACATTCCAACTCCAGCAGTTCCTCGTTGGTGATGACATCGGCTCCGGGATAGCCAACTACCGTACCCGTCTCGCTCTTGAAGCGTTTGACATCCCTGGCATCGAAGCCCTTAGGATTATAGATACCACCACGGCTATCGCTTGCCGCGATGATCTTGCAACCCTTGTCCTGCAAGAGATAGGCACCGATGCTACCAACGTTGCCGTAGCCCTGCACCGCCACCGTTGCCCCTTCAATGGGTATCCCCTTGTGCTTCAGAGCCTCCCAGGCAGTGAACATCACGCCCCGTCCAGTAGCCTCATTCCGGCCCAGGGATCCTCCCACCTGGATGGGCTTGCCCGTCACAACGGCCGGGACTGTGTATCCCTTATGCATGCTATAGGTATCCATTATCCAGGCCATGACCTGAGCATTGGTGTTCACATCGGGAGCAGGAATGTCGCCTCCCGGGCTCATCAACACCGATATTTCGGTTGCATACCGGCGAGTGAGGTTCTCCAGCTCTCGGAGTGTCATCTCCTTGGGGTTACAGATCACCCCTCCTTTGGCCCCTCCATACGGGATACCTACAACGGCACACTTCCAGGTCATCCACATGGCGAGCGCCTTCACCTCGTCCAGAGTCACGTCCGGGTGATAGCGAATGCCGCCCTTCGTTGGGCCGCGCGCCGTGCTGTGGTGGACCCGATAGCCTGTGAACATTTTTACAGAATCGTCATCCATCTGGACCGGGAAATTCACGATCAATTGACGCTTGGGGACTCGTAGCATGTCCACGATGCCCTGCTTTATGTCTAGGTATTTGACTGCGTTGTCAAACTGCTCCACTGCGATCTCGTACGCACTTTTACTATGGTTCTCTGCCATGCCTGCTATTCTCCTTTTCTCGTCATTGAATAAGGTATTCGTAAACTCGCCGATGAGCTGGTATGGTGCCAGACGGGATGTCCTTCTGAGCGGAAAGAGTACCCGATACGATCACCTCCTTGTGAGCGGGGGATACCTGTTTCCTCCCTTGCATTCATACGCACTAACATTCTCGACAGTAATGCGTGGTGAAATGAGCATAGCCCATACTTAGCAGCACGCCCTCACCTCCGCTGGAGCTCCAACCGCTCCTTGAGTAGAGGGAGGACAATCTCCGGATTGGCCCGCCCACGAGTAGCTCTCATCACCTGCCCCATCAGAAACTGCAAAGCCGCTTCCTTACCCCCTAGGTACTGTGCCACCGGTCTTGGATTCTCGCCGAGCACCACCTCAATAACTTGCTCCAACTGGGATGAGTCGCTGATCTGAGCAAGTCCTCTCTCTGCTACAATCTCGTGTGCCTCCCTGCCCGACGCAAACATCTCCTCGAAGACAGCCTTGGCCACTGTGGCATTGATACTCCCCTGAACTAGCAGAAGGATCAAGTCCACCAGTTGGTTCGGAGCAACCACAACGTCCTGGAGTTCTTTAGATTTCCCCCGCATCAAGCGGAACAACTCTCCCACGATCCAGTTGCAGATGGTTTTTGGGCCCACCTCCATCTCACCGCCATCAGTAGCCTCGCGAGCATAGCTCACAGCAGCTTCGTAGTACTCGGCGATTCCGCGATCAGCCGTCAGCATGACGGCATCATAGCGTATCAGCCCATGCTCTCGAACAAGGCGCTCACGCTTCTCGTCCGGTAACTCTGGCAGACGATCCCTGATATCTCGGAGCCAGATCGGGTCCATTATCAGTGGAGGCAAGTCCGGGTCAGGAAAGTAGCGATAGTCGTGCGCGAATTCCTTGCTACGCTGAAAAACCGTGCTCCCATGAGCCTCATCCCATCCCATCGTTACTTGTTCCACTTCCGCCCCGGCCTCCAGCAAGCCTCGCTGGCGTTCGATCTCATACTCCAGGGCTTGCTTCACCGATCGGAAAGAATTGAGGTTCTTGACTTCGACTTTCGTGCCCTGCGTTTCGCTGCCCACCGGCCGGAGGGAAACGTTTGGCTCGCAACGCATAGCCCCCTCCTCCATGTTCCCTGTGCTTACTCCCAGGTAGCGCAAGATGACGCGCAGCTTGCTGAGGTACTGCCGAGCCTCATCTGGCGAACGTATGTAAGGGCGACTGACGATTTCCATCAGCGGCACCCCGGCACGGTTGAAATCAACCAGGCTGTGACCGCTTTCGTGTGTCAGCTTGGCCGTATCCTCCTCCAGATGCACTCGTTCGATTCCGATCTTCCCAACCTGCCCATCGGCCTCGACCTCTAGCCATCCATCCCGAGACAGAGGCATATCGTACTGCGAGATCTGGTAGCCCTTAGGGAGGTCAGGATAGGGGTAATTCTTGCGGTCGAACTTGGAGGCATCTGCGATAATACAATGCAGGGCCATTGCCGTCATGATGGTATGTTCCACGGCCTGACGATTGATCACCGGCAACGTCCCTGGCATCCCCAGGCACACCGGACAGACATGCGTGTTTGGGGAAGCCAGTGCATAATCGGAGCTACAGTCACAGAACATCTTAGTGTGGGTCAGGAGCTGGGCATGGACTTCTATTCCAATGACGACTTCGTACTCCACTCACATCTCCTCGGGCGAGGGACCATCCACGTTGATCATACAACGCCATTATACCACCAAAGGTGTAGATTTGCGAAAACCACCACTTGCCTTGCCACGCAAGGCGAATTCTGATATACTCCCGCAGTAGCCTGCCCCTGTTTCCTACGACCAGTCGCGCAAGCTGAGAAGCACTGGTGTCAGGGACTCAACTCCCAAGGAGGAGAACCCTTGCCAAGACCGCAGAATCGCCTCATACTCATATCCAATGACGACGGCGTTCACTCTCCCGGATTGTTAGCTCTAGTCGAAGCAGTCCGAGGTTTGGGGGATATCCTGGTTGTTGCGCCCAAAGAGCAACAATCTTCTGTGGGTAGAGGGTTCCTGGGTGGTAATGGAGAGATACAGGAGGAGGATCTGGGTTTCACCGACCTACATGTCAGAGTATATTCCCTCAAAGGCTCGCCCGCCCTCGCCGCGCGTCACGGGGCGCTTCTGCTGGCATCCCGCAAGCCTGATCTCTGTCTGTCGGGCATTAACTACGGCGAGAACATGGGGGCTGGAATCACAATATCCGGGACTATCGGGGCCACCATAGAGGCTGCCACTTTCGACATCCCCGGTATCGCCGTGTCGCTGGAAGTAGAGGAGCAGTATCATCACTCGCATGGGGCATCGGTGGACTTCTCAGTTGCGGCACTCTTTGCCCGCCGGTTCGCATCACGAGTGCTCGCCTGCGGACTGCCGCCCGGGGTGGACATCTTGAAAGTGGACGTTCCTGAATCAGCTACCGGCAGCACACCCTGGCGCATAACAAGCGTATCAAGGCGTCCCTACTATTACTCGATAATCGGCTGCGATGCTGATGGCCGAAAAAAATTCACTGGATACCGGCGAGAGATAGACGTGGACGCGCTGGAACCAGATTCTGACATCTATGCCTTCGTTGTGGACCGCGTAGTCTCCGTTTCGCCTATCTCCATTACCATGCGGGCGAACGTGGACCCAGCACTACTAAGGCGACTCTTGCTAGATGAAGAGACAGCCTAGAATGCCCAATCGTCAAGCTGCGATGTGGTCAAGCTTACCTCAATCCACAACCGTACGCGTCTATCGAGGCCCGACGTGCACTACCTGCGCAAGTCGCACGTAATAGAGGTATTCCACATCCCCCACCCGAAGTATGACTTGATAACCGAGGAGTTCCGCTGGCGAAACGAACTTAGCATTTGGTTGCCCGCTCTGTAGTTGCTGGGGTGACAGCTCGGTGCGGAGGATCTCTACTACCCGGATCTCCTCCGGTTCGACTCCCAGGCGTTCTGCCAGGTCCGCCTGAGCAAGCCGGCCGGCATCAGCCGGTTCTCGTGCCACCTGTGGCAAGACCGCTGTCGGAGAAGGTGAGGGCATCCGCGGGGTTCCTTCTCCATCAGATTCAGGGGTGATCCCATCGTGCACGACTCCGCCCGTGTTGCATCCCAAAACTACCATGCTAATCAGAATAAGCAACCCTATCCTGAACATGGTACGCTCAATCATCATCCCTCTACTCCGATTGCCAATATCCTACCTTAGTGACGAGAGAAGAACCTGAGAAGTTCCCCCTCAATCTCGCTTACTGCGAAGTAGGCACGCTGATTAGGCACTAGTTGAGAAGAAAGTCGGAAGTTCGTATTGACAATTCCATAGGAAGTCTAGTATAATTAGACTGTGTCTCACTTCATTTGCATTCCAGGGGGATTCCACACCAAGAATCACATGTATCGATTCCATTCACGCTTGGAATCAGGGCAACCTACGGCGCACAACACGTTCCTTCAACTGAACGGTCTGGTTTCGTCTTGGGGGCAGGAGAATCCCCTGGTACACGCGCGCCTTGTAGTTTCTCGGAAGGAGGTGATGCCTGGCGGTAAGTTTCTCGTTGGTTGTCCGGACTTGGCGAGATGAATTCTCGCCCCACAACATCAAAGGAGAGGTTGAAGAATGAGAACCAAACTAGGAAGAGCTTTCACACTACTATTGGTGCTGACTTTACTACAGTCCCTTCTGGTAGCCCTGCCTGTCTCGGCAGACCAGATAGAGACCAGGGAGAAGCTATACCTGGCTAAGATGGA
>JAKLPW010000107.1 GCA_022013675.1 Anaerolineae bacterium
AGTATAGCACAGCAACAGATTCATGTCCAGTTGACAGCACCCTCCTTTAGTGCTATAGTTTTACTGCCACCGACCAACCCGGCGGTGAGCACAGTATACGATGCTATGACAGCGTATGCTGCTCTGATCGCGGTGCGACCGAGACAGCAGGAAGTCCAAATCCCCGACTCATGGGGAGACAGCTCGATCTCATGTGACGCCCTGCGTATCGCCCGCAGGGCGATTTTTGTTGTCCAGGATGACAAGATGAAAGAATCTCTCATTAACCTAAAGAATCTCTCTTTCCGCTACGAACAGCAAGGTCAGCCTGACATCGAAGCGCTGCACCGGATCAACCTGAACATCAGCCAGGGGGAGTACATTGCCATTCTGGGGCATAACGGCTCAGGGAAGTCGACTCTGGCACGACATCTGAACGCGCTGCTGCTGCCCACGGAAGGTCGGGTCCTGGTAAATGGCTGGGACACGCGCGACTCGGAGCATACGCTGGATATCCGCCGGACAGTCGGAATGGTCTTCCAGGTCCCGGACGATCAGATCGTCGGCACCGTGGTTCAGGAGGACGTGGCCTTCGGGCCCGAGAACCTGGGGCTGCCTCGAGAGGAACTTCAAGAGCGCGTTCGCTGGGCCCTGGAGACAGTCGGGCTGTGGGAACTGAGGGAGCAACCCACGCATCTTCTGGCCGGGGGTCAGAAGCAGTTGTTAGCCGTCGCCGGTACGCTGGCCCTTCGCCCCGCGTGTCTCGTGCTGGACGAGGCGACTGCTCTGCTGGATGGGCAAGGGCGTGCCACCATTCTCAGCACCCTCGAGAAGCTTCACAATAGAGGATTGACCATCGTAGCCATTACTCACCTGGTCGAAGAGGCGTCTGCCGCGGATCGAGTGATCGTGCTCGAACGAGGACGCGTGGTGCTGGATGATACGCCCCGCCGAGCTTTCTCTGATCCCGAACGGTTGCGCGAGCTTCGGCTGGATGTCCCCGAGGTAACGGCCCTGGCGCGACGATTGCATCGCCATAACCACCGGATACCTCCCGATTGCCTTGGGACCGAAGAGCTCGCTGGAGCGATCCTGCAAACGGTGAAGAATAGACCATGACCGAACCGATTATCGAGGTTAATGGACTGCGCCACACCTACCTGGAGGATACGCAGCTGACCACGGAGGCTCTCCGGGGCGTTGACTTCCACGTGCTTCGAGGAGAGGCCATTGGCCTGATTGGCCCGACAGGCGCTGGCAAGAGCACCCTGGCCCAGTTCTGCAATGCCATACTGCGGCCTTCCCGACCGAACGTCATGCGAATTGCTGGAATTGATACGGGCGTGCCTTCTGCCAGGATCGGGATCGTTCGCCAGCGTGTGGGGCTAGTCTTCCAGAATCCTGCGGATCAGCTCTTCGAACAATACGTTGGAGACGATGTGGCCTATGGCCCAAGACAAATGGGCCTGCCCCGGGAGGAAACCCTGGAACGAGTGCGCTGGGCTATGAGCATGGTTGGCCTGGATTTCGACTCCTTCGCCAACCGGTTTACGTTCTCCCTCAGTGGCGGGGAGATGCGGCGAGTGGCGCTAGCAGGAGTGCTGGCCCTTCGTCCAGAGGTATTGGTACTCGACGAGACGACGGCCGGACTGGACCCACTGGGCCGGCGAGAGCTTCTTTCTCTGCTCCGGAGATGGCACGAAGAGGAAGGGCTAACGTTGATTCTGATCACAACGCAGCTATCAGACCTGCCTGACCTGGTAGACCGGATCGTGGTTCTGAGTTCCGGCCGTGTCGCATTCGAGGGAGCATCCCGAGATGTGCTTGCCCAAACCGCTCGTTTAGCGGACTTAGGACTCGCAGCCCCGCCGATGGCACGTCTGGCCCAGCAGTTGCAGGAGGGCGGGCTGAGACTGGCGTTGAAACCCCTCACGGTGGCAGAAGCGGAGGAGGCGATATGCGCAACGTTGAGATGTTGAGGCATATTAGCATCGGCCAATACATTCCCGGCAACTCGGTAATCCACAGATTGGACCCAACGGCGAAGATACTCTGCCTGATGTCGCTCGTCCTGGCGGTGACCTTCGGCAAGTCCTATGGAACCCATCTCATCCTCGCGACGATCTGTCTCCTGCTGGTTCGCAAAGCAGGTTTGTCCGTGCGTTATGTGTTTTCCGGTGTCAGGCCTGCGCTTCCCTTCATTCTCATGGTAGCCGTGCTGCAGCTTCTGCTCCATGGGGGGCAGCCTGCTGGCGATACCGTTCTATGGCAGTGGGGGATTCTGAGGATAGGTAGTGCTGGGATTCAGCTCGTCGCCATATCCTTGTTCCGCCTGTTGGAACTACTCTCACTGGTGAGTCTGTTGACCAACACCACGACTACTTCTCAGTTGAGCCACAGCATAGAACTGCTGCTGCGACCTCTCGATGCCATCGGATTCCCGGGACACGATGTTTCGCTGGTTTTCACCATCGCCCTGCGCTTTCTGCCCCTCCTGGCCATGCAGTTGGAAACGATCATGAAAGCACAGGCAAGCCGGGGAGCAAACCTGGAGGCGGAAAGCGCCTGGCATTTCGTGAGAACGACTCGGAGACGGTTAGCTCTTATCGTACCCCTGTTCCTGAACGCTCTCCGGCGGGCCGAACACCTGGCTACGGCTATGGAAGCCCGATGTTATCTCCGAGGCGGTTCGCACCGCACCCACCTGATTCGCACCCAATGGAGGATGACCGATCTGGCGTTCACGATAGGCACCGCGCTCTTGAGCGTGGCGCTGGTTGTCATGGATAGGTAATGTCGCCAATGAAAGAAGTCACCCACGTGGGTGCAACATGGAGTGATAGCGCTGCCCTCCCTGGGCCAACCCCCAGGATGCCAGAGATTCCTGTCTTGTCAAGTGGGGCGGGTTGGCACCCCACAACACATATCATACGAGGAGTGGAGTTATGAAGGAGAGAAATGATGGTGAGAGAGCAACAAGAGGACTAGGTGCCAGAGGTATTGCCCTTGCGGGGGTGCTTTCCGCCGTGACGATGTTGCTGGGCTGGACACAAATCGGGTTCATCCCGGTGCCCACGCCAGCGGCTCGGGCTACTATCCTCCATATTCCCGCGATTCTGGCGGGCATACTGGGGGGGCCAGTGGTGGGGCTGTTGGTGGGCGCCATCTTTGGGATCTTTAGCTTTATCCTTGCTTCCATCCCGCTGTTCAAGGACCCTCTCGTGGCAATCATCCCTCGCCTGTTCATCGGGGTAGTTGCCTGCTACATCTACCGTTTCCTGAGCAAGTCCTCCCGTGGATGGCTGCTGGGCAGTAGCCTGGCTGTGGCTGCACTCGCCGGGGTTTTTGCTTACCAGGTAGGCCGCTCGACACTGTGGCTGGGTATCGTGATTGGGGCAGTTGCCCTTGTGCTACCAGCGAGCGTGATCTGGATGGCGTTGCGCCAGCAGCGCGAGAACGTTGCGCTTGCCGTCGCGGCTGCGGCGGGCACGCTGACGAATACCTGCCTGGTCCTCGGTATGGGCGTCCTCCGAGGCTACCTTCCCAATCTGGAGACCGCCGCCGCAATAGGAGTCACGCATGGGATACCTGAGGTCGTCGTGGCCGTGATCGTTGTACTGGCCATAGTGCTACCCTGGAAACGCGCGCAGCACGGAGGTGAGGGAACTAGACTGGAGTCCTAGGGCAAGCTATATCGCTTCCGCATCTTTCAATGGCACGCGCCGTTCGGGAGGGCCAACGTAGTCTGTATCTGTGGGGGAAAAGAACTTGAAGGGCTTGCCGGTGGTCGTCTCCTCGTGCACATGAGCGGCCAGGCCCGCCGTGCGCGCTATGATGAACAGCGCTTTGCCGTAGCGCCAGCCGATCCCCATATCTGAAATCAAAGCTGCCAGAGCGCCGTCCACGTTCATGGGCAAGGAACGACCGGTGGCTGCCTGGAGCGCAACCACTATCGCCTGCGCCAACGCGACGTGGGTGCCGCTGATACCCCATTCGTCAGCTAGCGAAAGCAAGCGTACCGCGCGCGGATCGGGGTCGTGAATCCGGTGCCCGAACCCAGGGATGCGCCGCCCGCTTCGCCGTCCTCCACGATGTCCCGCGCCAATGCCTCGGGCGACGTCTCCGGGTGAGCCAAAACGGCCTCCTGCAACATCCGGGCACAAGCTTCTCCCGCCCCACCGTGGTACTCCCCGATGGCGCTAACCCCGGCGGCGATAGCGGCCAGCGGTGATGATCAAAGCTGCCGGGATCCCCACCGTCAGGCATTGTCGTAGTGTGGGCAGTACTGCCCGGCGAGGAATCGTCAGGATGGCCACATCGGCCCGCTGCGGGGTCTGGGTCACGTCGGGGTAGCAAGGAAGTCCGAAGACCGTCTGCCTCTTGGGGTTCACGGGATAGATGTCGCCGGAGTAACCGTAGTCCAGCAGGTTGCGCAGGATGCCCGCCGGATACATCCCCCGCTCCGATGCACCCACAATGGCAATGCGCCGAGGGGTGAAGAAGCTATCCAGGCATGATGGGTCAGTGGATTTGGACATCTTCGTATCTCGTGTGGCAACCAGCGAAGTTGGAGAGACCGATTTGGCCGTGGATATAGGGCGAATCCTCATCGGCCCACGCAAGCAGCGTTTCGCCGCCAACTTGCACGGTTAAGCAGTTCCCCTGGGCAATCACGCTGATCTTATAGCTGCGACCGTGCTCCCAGGCCAAGGGAACGCTGGCCACGGGTCGGTAACCCTGGGCATTCTTGTAGAGCGTCAACTGCTGATCAGGAGCCAGTCCCACAGCGTAGGAACGCCGCGCCCCCTGGACACGGAGGTTGAGGTTGTGATGCTCGCCCAATAGCGGAGTCAGTTGGACGGTAAGCGTATAATCGCGCCAATCAATGTCGCCGCTGTAGGTCTCGCTGATGCCGCTACCGCTGCCATGATAGGCCCCATCATTAAGCCGCCAGTAACCGCGCAAGAAGGTCCACTGGCTGATGGCACCGTACTCATGCCGCTCCTGCGAGAAGTCATAGCTGAAACGCGGCGTTCCGCCCCGGCCCAGAGAATCTACCCGAAGCGAGCCACTCCAGAGATCCCCGTCCAGGTTGCGCACGACGACGCCCACCTCCGAGAGGCAGACCCCGCATAACTCAGGAATCCGGTAGGCAAGGTCATGCCACTGCCCAGGACTGAGAGGCTGTCCCACGCCCTGGTACTCCTCGCCTCGGTTCCCA
>JAKLPW010000108.1 GCA_022013675.1 Anaerolineae bacterium
ACAGTGGCCATCGTGGCACACTCGGTCAGAGGCACCCCAGTGGCCTCGGCTGTGTCGAACCTGGCGCAGACTGACGCCGAGGGTACCGCTCTGGTTGCAGCCGCGGTTGCGGGCGCGACTACGCGTGAGGACAATCTATGTATCATCAATACGGTCATAGGTCGGTTTGGATTCCATCTGTCTTCGGAGAGTGACGCCGTTGCGCGAAGTTTCAGTACTCTTGATGAAGCTCGGGGCGTGGTTCCCTTCAGGCTTCGCCAGCCCGGCTATCTTCCAGACGGGTACATCTTGCGCGAGACGTTGGTTGCCCCGGGTGGGTCCGCGTTCCTGTTCTACGAGGGTCAGAAGGGCGATGTGATCCTGGTGCAGATATCGGTGGGTCTCCAGCCTGGCGATGACCCCCAGCCGGTTCAGGCGACATCCGTAGAGATCCTGACCAGCGGGGCCATCGAGCCGGTGACCCTGAACGGTGTGCCCGCCGGTTGGGTCGAGGGGCATGGCCTGATGTGGGAGGCGGACGGGATTAGCTATACCGTGGGCGGGGTCAATCTTAGCCTCGGTGAGGCTCTTCGCATCGCCGAATCGTTGGAGTGAGGCAGAGCGGGGACCTCCCGCAGGCTTTCAGCAGTATTGAACCCTCGTGCTTTGCCTTTTCATATGCTGTCAGTAATAGATTCTGTGCAACAAGAAGAACCTGCGGGAGGTTTGTTTCCAGGCTCGCCGGTAGGAGGGGGACTTATGCTTTCGGTTTTCGTCTGGTGGTTGGCTGCGGTGGCAATCGGGCTGGTGGTTACGCCCATGGCCTTGTGGATCTTTCGGAATCTACCTGACCGGGGATACGCCTTTGCCCGACCCTTGGGGCTGATAGTAGTCGGATATCTCTTCTGGATAGGCGGGACATCCGGTTTGTTGCACAACACGCGCGTGGCCATCATCTTCGTGATGCTCCTGGTGGGGTTCCTCTCTGCCTATCTGGTGCGCCGCAAGGCAGTGGATCTGCGACAGTTCTGGGCTGATAGCCGGCGCACTGTCATCGTCACAGAGATACTCTTCTTGCTGGCGTTGAGCCTTTTCGCCCTCTTCCGGGCCTACAATCCCGATATCTCCGGCACGGAGAAGCCCATGGAGTTGGCTTTCATCAACGCCATCTTGCGCAGCGATACCTTTCCGCCGCTGGACCCCTGGCTGTCCGGATTCGCCATCAGCTATTATTACTTCGGCTATCTGATGATGGCCATGCTCACTCGATTGACCGGGCTGGCCTCCGACATTACCTTTAACCTTTCCCTATCCCTTCTATTCGCCATGACCCTAACCGGAGCCTATGGCTTGGTCTATAACATGGTGGCCCTGACGGAAAGGTCTCGACGAAAGACGGAACGCGAAGGTCGCCCTTCAACGCCGCTCCTTTACGGACTGTTAGGTTCCCTCTTCATCGCGATCATCGGCAACCTGGAAGCCATCTTCGAGGTCTTGCACTGCAATGGGTTAGGCTCGGACGCCTTCTGGCGATGGCTGGATATCAAGAACCTGATCACGGCTCCCGCCAGTCAGAAGTGGTATCCCACTGATATGTGGTGGTGGTGGAGAGCCTCGCGGGTGGTGCACGACCGCAATGCCCTGGGGCAGAGCATCGAGGTCATCGACGAATTCCCATGCTTCAGCTTCGTTCTGGGAGATTGTCACCCCCACGTGTTGGCCCTTCCCTTTGCATTTCTGGCCCTGGCACTGGCGCTGAATGTCCTGGCCGGGCGACGTGAGTCTGGGAAGGAACTAGAGGGGAGCGAGGGGCTCTCCTGGCTGATGCGCGTGCTGCTCGAGCCCCCACTGGCTGTGCTGTCATGGGCATTGATCCTGGGCAGCCTGGGCTTTCTGAACACCTGGGACCTTCCCACGTACCTGGCGGTCTTCATGCTGGCCTATGCTGTTAGACGCTACTGGCAAGACGGCCGTCTGAGCTGGAATTGGCTGATGGATGTTCTCACGCTGGGATTGGTACTACTGGTGCTGGGCGTGGTTCTCTATCTTCCTTTCTACATCGGTTTTCGGTCGCAAGCGGGCGGGATCGGGCTGGTAATCCTGGCCAAGACGCGGCTGCACCAGTATCTGATCATGTTTGGGCTTTTCATATGGGTCATTGTGGGCTTAGGGGTGACTCTGGTCCGGCGCAGGCTTGCGGCTTCCCTCTCCGCTGAGTTCTGGGTCATCGGAGGGGTAGCTATTGTTTTGGCCGCCGGGTTCGCCTACCTGGGCTGGTGGCTGCTGGTCATGCTGACCGTTATGCTAGGAGCGGGACTGATTCTTGTCTGGTGGCTTGTAGGGCAGGCCGCTCAGGGCAAGCGGGCGAAAGCCTCGTCGGCCAAGACCCTCGAATTATGGAGTCTGTCAGCGCAGCCTGATTCTGTGGCCCCGCTCGTTTTCGCACTCATCTTGGCGCTAATGGGTCTGCTGCTTACCTTCAGCGTGGAGTTCATATTCCTCAAGGATATCTTCAACTCGCGCATGAACACGGTCTTCAAGTTCTACTATCAGGCCTGGGTTCTGTTGGGTTTGGCTTCGGCCTACGGTGCCTATTGGCTGTTGAGTAGCGGTCAGGTGGGGCGAACACTGGGGAGCAGAATCGCACGGGGAATCTGGGCGGCCGGCTTCGTGGTTCTGTTGGTCGCTAGCCTGGCATATCCGGCGCTGGCTCCTTACAGCAAGGCTGGAGGCTTTGCCGGAGAGCCGACACTGGATGGCACTGCCCATCTGGCAAGACATCGCCAGGCTGACTACGATGCTATTCAGTGGCTGAGGGCGAACGTGGGTGGCGCTCCAACCATTCTGGAAGCTCCCGGCCCGCAGTACTCGGAATACGCCCTCGTTTCGACGCATACCGGATTCCCAACCATGCTGGGTTGGGGCGGGCACGAGTTGCAATGGCGGGGAAACTACGACGAGCCCGGCAAGCGCGAGCCGGTCATTGATACCATCTACCGAGATGCGAACTGGCGTCAGGCTAAGACATTGGTGGAGGAATACGGCGTAGACTACATCTACGTTGGGCAACTGGAGCGGGAGAAGTACCAGTTGCCCCCCCAGGCGATAAGGAAGTTCGAGTACTTCATGGACCTGGTGTACGACCAGGGCGGAGTCCAAATCTATCGCCGCCGTTAGCTGGGGCTGGTCTGCTTCTAAGACTTCGGAAGTCTGTATCTGAAGTGTCAAGTTTTGACGCTGGTGGGGAAATGTGATATAAACTACGTCGGCCATGGCTGTATCATGGCCATGATTAGATCTCTTTCAGGCGTGGAATAAGGGACGAAAAATGAAACATGAACGCAAGCCACAAGTGGCACAGGGGACAATCGCAGTTGGGGATGCGGCTGCATCGTCTTCGCAAGGAGGAGTGTCTCCTATTTCCATCGAAGTGGTTTTCTATCTCTTGATCATTGCCATTGCGGCCGCGTTGCGTTTCGTACGGCTCGACCTGTGGCCGCTGTTGAGCGAGGAATTGGCCCACGTGCTACCTCCCCTGCAATTGATCAAAGGTAACGCACCGTTACCGGTGGATTACAGTCCCTTACTGTTCACTACCAACTTCGTTACGTTCCTCAGCCTGGGACCCGGAGATGCCACCGCCCGTTTGCTGGTGGCGCTGTGTGGGACGATCCTGGTTGCTCTGCCTTACTACTTGAGAGCCACCCTGGGGCGCATTGGAAGCCTGGCTACTTCCCTGATACTGGCTTTCTCTCCCACCTTCCTCTATTTCTCGCGTACATCTGTGGGGAGCATGGTTGTCGCGACCTGTGCCATGGTCTTCCTTACCGCTCTGCTGGCATATCAGCGTGATGCTAGTCGCCGGCACCTGTCAGGGGCAGTTGCCGCCCTGGCAGTTGCCCTTCTGGCGGGCAGTGAAGTATATACACTCATACTGGTTGGGGCTACTCTTCTGGGCGTCGTCGCTCTGTCGACGCGCTCTTCCGAGAATCGCTCGGACTATCATCGCTGGTTGGCGATGGGGCGCAAGGCCGTGACGGACCGAGGGCAGATCGCACTGTTCCTTGGGAGCATGCTTCTCATTGCCACGGCCTTTTCATGGAACCTGGGAGGCATCCAGGCTGGGTTGAATCTGCTGGCCAACTGGTTCTCGAACCTGCGTCCTTTGGCAGGAGGACGGCCCTGGTATCACTATCTCCGCCTGTTGGTCATCTACGAATCTCCAATAATGGTATTGGGCCTCATCGGCTTGGGTTTGAGCATACGAAAGCGAGAGTTCTTCGGTCTGGCGCTGGGATATTGGTTCGTGGTGGCGTTGCTCTTCTACACGCTGCTGGGACCGGTCACCCCCGGGGCCATGACGGTGATCATCTTGCCTCTGGCGCTCCTATCCGGGCGCACCATTGAGGAATGGGGGCAGAAGCTCCGCTTCGTGGGATCTTGGGATGTGACCCTGGCCGGGATCTCGGTGCCTATACTGGGGTTTGCCTACCTCAATCTGGTCACGTACCTGCATACTGGTGTGATACGCTCTGCCTGGGTTGGCGCCATCATCATTGGTTTGTTGGCCGCAAGCATGGTGGTTTTTTGGGCCTGGATCGGGAGAGAGGAAGGTGGGCGCGCTGGGATGATGGTGGTCCTGTTGGTCTTGGCAATCGTACAGGTGAAGACGTCTGTGCGCCTGAACTATCTCTACGCGCGTCATCCCATGGAGCCACTGGTTATGGAGCCAATCTCATCCGGACAGAGGGAATTCGTGCGTCAACTCACGTCGATCTCCTCGCATTACAGTGGGGACCAGCATGAGATTGACATCCTGGCGGAAGAGGGCCTGCGGCGGGTCTTGTCCTGGTGTTTGCGAGATTTTCCCAATCTGGACTTTGCATATTCAATTCCCGCCGATGCCACCCAAGCGGTGGTAATCAAGGCGGTCACTGGTGGTGACTCAAAGCTGGCCACTTATGCGGGCACGACTTTTCATTTGCGGAGCCGGTGGCCCCAGCAAACCGTTACCCTTCGCGATCGGTTACGGTGGCTGGTGCTGAATGAGGCGATCGGTGTTCTACAATGGGACGATATCAAATTGTGGGTTAGAATGACAAAGGGGTAGTCGTATGCAGGAAACGCAAGTCTCGAAGAAGCGCCCTTCCTTCCTGGATAGGCCCGTGTCCGCGTTACTTAGGCTGGACTGGTGGACGCTGCTCTATCTGGTGATAATTGCTGTAGCTGTGGGAACGCGGCTCTGGAACCTGGCGCCCAGGGCCTACAGCCACGACGAGAGCATCCATGCCTGGGAAGCGTGGAAGTTGGTGACGGGACAGTCATACAGACACAATCCCATCTATCATGGGCCGTTCCTGTATCATTTCACCGCTTTCATCTTCTTGCTTTTCGGCCACAGCGACTACACCGGGAGGCTCTCGCCCGCTCTGTTCGGAATCGCGCTGGTAGTCCTGCCGATCTTCTTGCGCAAGTGGCTGGGGCGCAAGGGAACACTGGTGGCGATGCTGTTGATGACCATTTCCCCGGTTATGATGCATCGTTCGCGGTTCCTGCGCCACGACCCCTTTGTAGCGGTCTGGGCTTTCGTTCTGCTCATCGCTATCCTGAAATACCTTGATGAAAAGAAAGATCGCTATCTCTATCTGGC
>JAKLPW010000010.1 GCA_022013675.1 Anaerolineae bacterium
AGGGCCACTCCACAATGACAATACCACGCTCAACCTGGAGGCTCTAACCTTTATGACAGTTGAAGATTTCTTCGCTTTTGATAGCTTCGGGGATTTCGAGGATACGGGCTCATGGGGTGATGGCCCCGACGGCCTACTGGAATGTCCCCTTTTGCCTGTGCTTGATACGGTGCTCTTCCCACACATGGTCACGCCCCTCTTCGTGGGACGGGATCGTTCCCTGAGGGCCGTTGACGCCGCCATGTCTACCAACCAGCGTCTCATAGTTGTGTCTCAGAGAGATGAGGAGATTCACAACCCGGATTTCAAGGACCTCTACACCGTTGGCACGGAAGTAGTAATTGGGCGCATGCTGCGCATGCCCGATGGGACAACCAGTATCTGGACACAGGGACGGCGTCGCGTCAAGGTGCTGGAACTACTCCAGACAGAACCCTACATCGTCGCACGAGCAATCCATCTGGAGGAATCAAGCGATGATGGCCCCTCCACCGAGGCACTCCGGCGCGCCGTGCTGGCCCTTTTCGAGAAGGTTGTGCAACTTAGCCGCAGCGTTCCCGAAAATGCCTACGTAGCGGCGATGAACGTGGATGAGCCGGGTTGGCTGGCGGATTTGATCGCCTCGGTTCTGGACCTAAAAGTCGAGGAACGTCAAGAACTGCTGGAAGCCAGCGACTCCACCACGCGCCTACAGAGGGTCAGCATCCTGCTGGCCAAGGAGCTGGATGTACTGGAGCTGGAGGACCGCATCCAATCACAAATCCAGTTAGAAGTAGACAAGGGCCAGCGCGAGTTCTTCCTCCGAGAACAGATGCGAGCTATTCAGGACGAGCTTGGTGAAGGCGACCCACAGAAACAGGAGATAAATGAGCTCCGTACCAAGATCGAGGAATCCGGGATGCCAGAAGAAGTGCGGTCGAAGGCCGAGCAAGAGCTGGGCCGCCTGGCTACACTGCCCTCCATCGCACCGGAGGTCGGGATTATCCGGACGTATCTGGACTGGTTGGTAAGCCTGCCGTGGGATGAAACAACCGAGGATAACCTTGACATCTCTCAGGCTGCGAAAACCCTGGAGGACAATCACTACGGCTTGCCTAAAGCCAAAGAGCGCGTCCTGGAGTACATGGCAGTCAGGAAACTGGCTGCTGACAAAATGCGGAGCCCCATCCTCTGCTTCGTTGGCCCGCCGGGAACCGGCAAGACGTCCCTGGGCCGCTCCATAGCGTTGGCTCTGGGTCGCAAGTTCGTGAGGGTAAGTCTGGGAGGCATCCGCGATGAGGCTGAGATCCGCGGACACCGGCGCACTTATGTCGGTGCTCTCCCCGGCCGCGTAATCCAGACGATGCGCAAAGCAGGCACTGTCAATCCGCTCTTCATGTTAGATGAGATCGATAAATTGGGTCTTGATTTTCGAGGCGATCCTTCTGCTGCCCTGCTGGAGGTGCTTGATCCAGAGCAGAACTACGCCTTCTCCGATCACTATCTAGATGTGCCGTACGATCTATCGAAAGTCATGTTCATTACTACCGCCAACATACTAGATCCCATCCCTCCGGCGCTAGAGGACCGCATGGAGGTTATCGAGTTCCCGGGCTACATTGAGGAAGAGAAGCTGGAGATAGCAAAACGTTTCCTCGTGCCTCGGCAGATAGAGCAGAACGGCCTGACCGACTTGAGCTTCTCCGAGCAAGCTCTCCTGGATATCAGTCGCGAATATACCTACGAGGCTGGCGTACGCAACCTTGAGAGAGAGATCGCCAACATCTGTCGCAAAGTAGCCCGCCTGCTGGCCGAGGGAAAGAAAGCTCCCAGCCACATTACAGCGCAGTCGCTGGCCAAATACCTGGGTCCTCCTCGTTACTCCCATGGCCTGGCCGAGGAGCATGACGAGATAGGCGTAGCCACTGGCCTGGCCTGTACATACGCAGGTGGGGACATCTTAACCGTCGAGGTCACACTGATGCAAGGCAAAGGGGGCCTGACTCTCACAGGCCAGTTGGGCGATGTTATGCAGGAATCGGCTCAGGCAGCCCTCAGTTATACGCGCTCCAAGGCCGATGATCTCGGTATTGGAGACGTAGACTTCGACAAGCTGGACATCCATGTGCACGTTCCCGAGAGTGCCGTACCCAAAGACGGGCCATCGGCAGGCATTACCATCGCTGCCGCCCTGATCTCAGCCTTGACTGAGCGCCCGACTCGACGCGACGTGGCCATGACGGGCGAAATCACGTTGCGTGGCCGGATACTGCCCATCGGGGGAGTGAGAGACAAGGTGCTCGCGGCTTACCGGGCCGGGCTCAAGATCATGATCCTCCCCAAGAAGAACCAGAAGGATCTCGTGGACATTCCCTCAAAAGTGCGTCGGCGACTTGAATTCGTCTTCGTCAAGAACATGGACGAAGTGCTGCCCGTTGCCCTGAAGCCTGCATCCTAGCTAGCACCTCATCGTGGTGGAAACGATAGACTGTCATTCTGAGCCGGAGCGCAGCCTGGTAGCAGGCCAACCCCTGTTGGCCGTCTGCGACAAGGGACCCGCCCAACAGGGTTGGGCTACTACCCGGCGTGAATGACTGGTGGCTGAGCGCTGATAGCTGATAGCTTCTGTGGGGGAATAGTGTGAAGGGGACGGAAGTCCTATCTCTCTGGAAACAGGGGAGAGGACCACAAGTTGAGTTCGTCGCGGAGCGGACTACCTCTCGAGCCCTGGCGAAGATACTGGCCGGCATGGCCAACGCCGAAGGCGGGACGGTTCTACTCGGCGTGCCACTCAAAACCCACGCAATTGCAGGAGTAGCGGGTCTTCGGGACCCTGAAACCGCGCTGGACATGGCTCTCCAGGCGGCCCTTATCTGCGAACCCCCTCTTATCATCCCCCTGCCCAGGATCGTAGCCCTCGACGACGCCCAGATAGTCATCATCACGGTGCCTCGGGGCCTTCCTCACGTGTACGCGGTGGAGGGCAGATACATGGAGCGCGTGGGAAGCCGCAACGAGAAGCTGTCACCCCTAAAGCTGCGAAGACTTCTCATCGGACGAGGTGACGTTTCTTTCGAGTCCCTCCCCGCAAAAAGCGCTAGCTTCCAAGACCTAGACTGGGATCGCGCGCAGCGCTACGCGGAGACCACCGGGTTATTGCCGGGCATCTCCGTAGAGGAGTTGCTGCGAAAGCGGGGATGCATCATCGGTGACGATGGAGTGCCAACCAATGCGGGCATCCTCCTCTTTGGAAGGGAGACCGAGCGCCTAATTCGCACCGCTGAGATCATCGTAGCACGCTATGCCGGACGGACCATGAGCGACTCATTCATACGCGAGGATATACGCGGCCCGCTGCCCGACCAGATTCGACAGGCAGAGGCATTCATCATGACGAACATGCGTCGTGGCGCGAACCTGTCCGCATTGGAGCGAGAGGAGCACCCAGAGTATCCTCCCAAGGCCGTACGCGAAGCTATTGTCAACGCCGTGGCCCACAGGGACTATAGCACACAAGGAGACACCATCCGCATCTTCATGTTCTCGGATCGGATGGAGTTCTACAGTCCCGGGAAGCTACCCGGTCACGTCACGGTGACCAACATCGTGGATGAGAGGTTCTCTCGTAATGAGGCCATCGTGCAGGTACTAGCCGACATGGGCTTCATTGAGCGCCTGGGGTACGGCATAGATCGAATGATCCAATTGATGCGCCAGGATGGACTGCCAGCTCCACAATTCAAAGAGAAAGCGAACGGTTTCCTGGTCACACTGTATGGTCACGGGGATCAGTTCCTGGCAACGCCCGATGTGCCTGGCGGCTGGGCCCACATGGGGCTCAATGATCGTCAGAAGATGGTCCTCGTCTATCTGACCGAGCACCAGCGTATCACCAACCGGGAATGTCAAGAGCTTTGCCCAGATGTGAGTGCGGAGACCATCCGGCGCGACCTGGCCGACCTGGTCCACAAGGGAGTACTCTTGAGAATCGGCCAGAAACGTGCCACCTACTACATACTGAAGTAGCCCCTATCCCACACTTATCCCACACTTATCCCACATCGCCCCGCCATCTTGTTCTTTCTTATCTACGATTCGTCTGAAAAAAGCACTCCCTTACCGCAGAGAACGCTGAGAGCGCAGAGAAAACCTAGTAAAACATCTTAAATTCTCAGCGGACTCTGCGTGCTCTGCGGTGAGTTCCCCTTCTTTCAGTGCAGCCATCTACGGCTTGCCTGTTTTTGGCAGTGGCAGAGCGGCCAGAGTCGCGAGTGTCGATACCAACCTTTCCCGCCAATCAGCGTCGCGGGGCACCTTGATCTGACTGCGCTTCCTCCTGATTCGCCTGTCACCAATAAGAGGTTGGGGGGCACGCATGTTGTCAGGGAACCGGATAACAACGAAATCCCTCTCTGCCGCAATGGAACGTACGCCTGCTCGGTCCCCTAGCACTTTCAGTCGCAGCATGTACATCAGGTTATCCACCACGGGTGGGAGTGGCCCAAAACGGTCTCTGAACTCCTCCACAACCCCGTCGATTTCCTCCAACTCACTTAGCTTAGCGAGGCGACGATAGAGGCTCAACCGCAGGGCAGCGTCTTCTACATAGCTGGAAGGAAGATAGGCAGAGAGAGGAAGATCAATGGTTGCCCCCAGCTCCTGAGGCTCTCTCTGAGCTGCATCCCCGAGGAGTGACCGAGGAACATGCTGCAAATCATCGCCGCCTTCCCTGAGATCCTGTATAGCCTTGGCCAGCAAGCGACAATAGAGATCGAACCCCACCGCGGCGATATGCCCGTGCTGTTGGGTCCCCAGTATCTCTCCCGCCCCTCTAATCTCCAAATCGCGCATGGCGACTCGGAATCCGGCCCCCAGTTCGCTGGCTTCCAGGATAGCTTCAAGTCGCTTCTGGGAAGGCAGCGAGAGGCCAACATGCTTATCGTAGAGGAGATACGCGTAAGCCTGGTTGACGGATCGCCCGACTCTTCCACGAAGCTGGTAGAGCTGCGCCAGGCCAAAGCTATCGGCTTGATCGATGATGATCGTGTTCACGTTGGGAATATCCAGACCACTCTCGATGATAGTTGTGCAAACCAGGACATCATATTGACCGGAAGAGAACTCAAGCATCACGCGCCCCAGTTGGCCCTCATCCATCTGGCCGTGGGCCACTTCCAAGGATGCCTCGGGTACAATTTCCTGAAGACGGTTGGCCACTCGTTCGATTTCCTGAACTCGATTGTGTACGAAGAAAACCTGGCCACATCTATCCCTCTCTCGAAGAATAGCCTTTCGGATGAGGGTCTCATCGTATTCGGCGACGAACGTGCGAATGGGCAGGCGCTGCTCGGGAGGCGTATCAATGGTACTCATGTCCCTTACCCCCGAGAGAGAGAGATGTAATGTGCGGGGAATGGGCGTCGCCGTCATGGTTAACACGTCCACTTCGCTACGCATCTTCTTGAGCCGCTCTTTATGCTTGACCCCGAAACGCTGTTCTTCATCAATGATCAGCAGTCCCAAGTCCTTGAAGGTCACATCCTTCGATATCAGGCGATGAGTGCCGATGACGATGTCCAGTTTCCCTGTCCCCATGTCCTCCAAGATCAACCGCTGCTCCTTGCGGGAGCGGAATCGCGAGAGCATCTCCACCCTGATCGGGAAGGGATCCAGCCGCTGTTGAAAAGTCAGGTAGTGCTGCTGGGCCAAGATGGTGGTAGGCACCAACACCGCAACTTGCTTTCCGTCCATGACCGCTTTGAAAGCCGCCCGCAAGGCCACCTCGGTCTTGCCGTAGCCTACGTCACCACAGATCAGACGATCCATGGGCTTAGGTCGCTCCATATCAGACTTCACTTCATAGATAGCTCTGGTCTGATCCTCAGTTTCCTCATAGGGAAAAGAGGACTCCAGGTCTGCCTGCCAGGGCGTATCGGGTTGGAATGCATGACCCCGAACCACCTCGCGGGCAGCGTATACCTCCAGCAAATCCTGGGCGATATTCTCAATAGCTTTCCGAGCCCTCTCCCGGACCTGTGACCACTCCGCAGTGCCCAGACGATGTAGAGAGGGAGAACGGTCACCCGCTCCCACATAGCGACTGACGCGATCTATCTGCTGAACTGGCACGTATAGATGGTCGCCAGCAGCGTATTCCAATTCCAGATACTCCCGCTCGATGCCGCCCCCGACAGACTTGTGAACTATGCCCTGGTAGATGGCGATGCCATGCTCAAAATGCACCACGAAGTCGCCGATGGACAAATCCGCAAAAAAAGCTTCCGGCGATACGGGACGACGTTTCTGCACGCGCCTGCGATGAGGTCGAGACCAGCCAAAGATCTCCGCATCAGTGTACAGAGAACAGACATCCATCGCCCCACCGTCACCATCTTCTCTCGAGGTGGACAGCAGGACCCCTTCCACCAGAGATCCGTGGATGAGTGTCAAAGTGCCACGAGGAGGAAGATCGGCGAGTTCATCCTGCGGGACAGCGGTGATACCTCTTTCTTGAAGCATACCGGACAGCCGCTGAGACTGCCGGCTGACCACTATAACTCGAGCGCCGGTTTTCTTGCGCTGCAACAAGTCATCCAGAGCCTCACTGAGCCGACTTCCATGGCGGGGGATGGTCCGGAAAGTTGTCTCAGGGAAGTAGCAACCGACGTCCTGCGACTCGTAGGCAGCGCTTATGCTCCGGTGCTGTCTCAGGGCACGGTTGAATTCATCCCAGGTGAAGTATGGGACGAGAGCATCGGGGTGCAGTTCTTTCGCCTCCACCAAATCGGCTCGCAGTGCAATCGCCTGGTTCTCCAGAGCCCTGCTGGCAGACTCAAGCGCGAACATGTCGTCCACAACGATCAAAGCGTCATCTGGCAGGTAGTCGAGCAACATCCCCGGCTTCGCGTATAGATAGGGCAGGTAATGCTCCACTCCCCGAAAAGGTCGCCCCTCGGCCAGCAATGCTATCTCTTCCTCACGGCGCTGCCTGCTCAGATGTTTGGTTTCGGCCACACTCAGCTCTCGCAGAATACGCGCCGCCTGAGGACCATACGAGGGTAGTGCTTCGCTGGCGGGTACGATGGCGATGGAGTCGGTAAGCGCCTCAGAACGCTGGGTTGCCGGATCAAATGTTCGCAGACTCTCTATCTCGTCCCCAAAGAATTCCAGACGTACAGGTTTGGTATCATGGGGTGAGAAGATGTCTACGATCCCCCCTCTCCGTGTGAAGGTGCCTGGTTCTTCCACCACGGTAGACGGTTCATAGCCAAACCTCATCAGCCATTCCATGAGTTTCCGTGGCGGTAATACCTCACCGCAACGCAAGCACCTCGTACCTCGCCGAAAATGACGCGGGGGCACAGTTCTGGTCATCATTCCCCACGCCGAGGCAACGATTATCCGATTAGATAGGTGAGATGAGACTCCCCCGCGCGTGCCAGGCGCTTCAGATCTACAATCAGTTGAGCCATTCGTCAGCACAGATAATACAGCGAGCCGGCATCGAATCGTCTCTCGGTCCCACGGGACACGATCATAGAAGAGTGCTTCGGGTGCGGGAAAGTACTGAACCCGTTCCGGGGCTTGCGACCAGATGCGGATCTCGTCGTAGAGGCGACGTGATCGCTCGGGTCTTGAAGCGATCACGAGGATCGGACCAGTCCATTGGCGTTGCAGCGCAGCCACAAAAAACGGACAGACTGACTCTGGCAGACAGAGCGAGCCATATTCCGCAAGTGGGGTTACTGGTTGCAGGCTGGTAGTGAGGCTCTCAACCAGTCGCCGGTATTCTGGTATAGCATCTATCAGCGGCAGCAATCCTGATAGATTCACTGATCTTTACACTCCTCTAGCCGTTATACTCGTTCATTGCGGTTGCTATGCCCTGAGTCAGATAGCACTCTAGCGCTTGGGACGCCCGAGCATAGGCAGATTCCATGACAATCATTTCATCGTATGTGAACCGGTGCAGCACATAGTCGGCGGGATCGTCTCCGAGAGACCGTCCGATGCCTATTCGCAGGCGTGGAAAATCCCTGGTGCCCAAGGTAGTGATGATGGACTCTATTCCCTTGTGCCCTCCTGACCCCCCACCTGCCCGGAGGCGGATGAGACCCAATGGCAAGTCCAGATCGTCGTAGACAACAAGCAGATCATCCAGATTGAGATGATGCCACCGAACAAGGGGCCCAACCGCCTGCCCACAAAGATTCATGAAGGTCAATGGCTTGGCTAGCACAACCCTGATCCCAGCAATCCTGCCCTCTGCAATAGACGACTTGAATCGCATTCTTTGGAACCGCAGACCGTTGGATCGCGCCAAGTGCTCAACGCCTTGGGAGCCCGCATTGTGCCTCGTCCCCGCATACTTAGGCCCAGGGTTTCCCAACCCAACTATAATTCTGAGCTCATCCTCTCTAGCTTCCGCATTACAGTGCGCCTGAGGTACTCTGCCCATACGTTCTTTTCCCCACTGCTGTTGCGGCCGTCTGCTCATTCGAATGTGCGATTTCCAACCAGAGCCTGTTGGGCAAGGTCTCCTGACCGCAGCCCCGCCTCACAAGCCTGTTGGGCAAGGTCTCCTGACCGCAGCCCCACCTCACAAGCCTGTTGGGCAAGGTCTCCTGACCGCAGCCCCACCTCACAAGCCTGTTGGGCAAGGTCTCCTGACCACAGCCCCGCCTCACAAGCCTGTTGGGCAAGGTCTCCTGACCGCAGCCTCGCCTCACAAGCCTGTTGGGCAAGGTCTCCTGACCGCAGCCTCGCAACACAATAACAAAGCCCTCGCTCATTGTGAGACGCTCGGTCAGGAGACCTTCGCTATCGAGACCGCAGCCTCGCAACACAATAACAAAGCCCTCGCTCGTTGTGAGACGCTCGGTCAGGAGACCTTCGCTATCGATTGATGCTCGCAGCACAATAGCAAAGCCCTCGCTCGTTGTGAGGGCTCTGTCTCCGTGATTCTCCCTGTACCAAACTCAGAGCACGCGCCGGATGGCAAGAATCAATCCCACTAGGACGAAGATGACCCCCATGGCTCCCGCCCCCAGTAAAATAGCGTTGCCAAACTCCTTTATGTCTCCCAGAGGAGAGGCGGTCGTCCGTGTCGGGCGGGCCAGAGTAGGTGTAGGGGTTGGTTGTGCTAAGGCCGCAGTTGGTCTGGAAACTGCTGGGGTGTATGGGATGTACGTCTCAGCTATCGCAATAGTGGGCGGCAGAGTTGGAGATATCGTCGCAGTTGGAGTCTCTGTAGGCACACTGTTCACAATCTTGATCTGAGGAACGAAGTGCTCCTCATAATTGCCATCGGGCTTCACCACACGCAGACGCAGACTGTACATGCCATCTGGAAGAGCGGTGGTATCCCATGTCTCCAGCAATCCATCAGTTACAGGCGTCTTGTGGATTTCGCCCACAATGGCCCAATCGGCGGGTTGGGGGCCAATGCCGAATTCCACTTTGTAATAATCGAACTCAGGAAGTGCAGTTCTCCCGTTGATGAGGACTTTGCCTCGTACTTCAGCATTCATCTGGGGCGAAGTGATCCTTACTTCTGGAGCCTGCGCCAGTGAGATAGTCGTCCAGAGGACCGACACACCCAGTACGATCAGCAAAGCAGTGTACAATACTATACTGACTATTTTTCTCATCCCCACTCCCTTGTCAAGAGATACGATCAGTCAACACTGAGAGTTTACCACAAAACGGCAGTGAAGGCAAGCATAGTTGACAAATCCCGCATAGCGCCTAGAATACAAGCAATATTTTGGTTTTTTAGGAAAGTGCTGAATTGAAAACCGATCTAACTCGCAGACAAGGGGCTTTCCTGGAGAAGCTGAAGGAAATGTATCAGCGCTCCAAGAAGCCAATTCACTACGCGCAGGTTGCCAAGGAACTGGGCGTGAGCCGCTTCTCGGCCTACGATATGTTGCAGCTTCTGGAGCAGAAAGGGCTTGCAGGGCGCCAGTACATCCGTGGCGAGAATCGCGTTGGCCCGGGACGATCCATGGTCGTGTTCTACCCCAAGGATCAAGCATCGAGCCTTGCCCTGGTTCCAAGCAAGAGCATCAATCTGGGCGAGGAATGGCAGCAACTTCGGCAGACGATCCTGGAACGTCTGAGAACCGGAGAGCAGGTCAATGACCACCGAGTCTTGAGTGACGCGTTACCCTCGCTGCCTGGGAAGTCCCCTCTGGAGTATTGCGCAGAGATGATAGAGGCGCTGCTGCTGAATCTCCAGGAGGGTATGGAACGAGCAATGCAAGCCAGAGTACTCCAGACATTGCAAGCTCTAGCCAAGTCTGGCGAGATGGGGCTGGGAGCTCTGGCGGGGCTTAGCCTGGGCAAAGCGCTGCGCGGTCAAGATGATGCTTCGTTGACGGATAACTTGCTCTCTCGAGTGCAGGCTTTTCAAGAGTACCTATCTGGCCTGAGTGAAGAAAGCAAGAGCGCTTTGGTCGACTTCATGCAGGATGCGGTCCTAGCTCTCGACTCGGAACAGTAGACCACCAGATTCCTATGACGAATAGAGGCGCAACTGAGAGCCAGTATGGGTGTTTCTAGAGTAGGGCGCTCGATTGCTGCCGGAGGAGACAACCAAAGGCATGGTTTTGGGAGAGCAGGAGATTGTCGCCAGAGCAAAGGAAGACCCGGCGGCATTTAGCGCGCTATATGAAGCCTATGTGGATAAAATCTACAGCTACGTCTACCATCGCGTGGGCAATCATCATGACGCCGAGGATCTGACTTCCCGCACCTTTTACAAAGCATTGAGCAACCTGCAACGATATACAGACCGAGGACTGCCGTTCTCCGCCTGGCTTTACCGTATCGCTCACAACCTGGTAGCCAACTTTCACCGCGATCGAGGTCGGCGCGAGGTACTCTGTCTCGACGGACTAATCATCGCCGGTCCTCAGGAAAAAGCCCCAGAAGTCATGGTTGAGAGGGCGGAGAACATCGATTCTCTGCAGCAAGCCCTACGAAGGCTCCCATCGGAACGCCAGGAGTTGCTGATCCTGAAACATAATGAGGGACTGTCCAATGCAGAGATCGGCAGCATCATGGGGCGCAGCGAGGGAGCTATCAAATCCTTATATTATCGTACTCTACTCGCTTTGAAGCGCGATCTCACCAAGAAAAGGGGATCGGACCGTGAGAATGAAGTTCCGTGACTCGGAAATGGAATCGAGAGTCATGAGAGCCCTGAGGACAGCCTTCGGGCCAGTGCAGCCATCGGCAGCCTTTCGCCGGCATCTATCCGGCAATCTGCAATTGGCAGCCAGACACAAAGCGACAGGTGAACCAGTCATAGCAACGCCCTCTCTTCTGAGTCGTCCTGCCATCATGATCGGCGGCATTATCGGGCTAGTAGCAACGCTGGTGGCCGTGTTGCTCTACTTCTGGGAAGATCACAAGCGAAAATCACCGTCATCCGCCACCGGGTAAGCAAAAGCAATCATCTCTTGAGGGGAGTACGAGACGTGGAAAAGTATGCATACATCACAGGTTGGGGGAAATACATCCCCGAAGTGGTTCTCACCAACGACGATCTTGCCAAGATGGTCGACACCAGCGATGAGTGGATCTCTAGCCACACTGGGATCCGTGAACGGCACATTGCTGGACCAGAAGACACGGTGTCTTCCATGTCAGTTGCAGCCGCCAAGGAGGCCCTGGACAAGGCAGGTATCCGGGGAGGTGATCTGGATCTAATCATCATGGCAACCTCGTCCCCAGATTACCTGTTGCCCGGCGCAGCGGGGATCGTCCAGGATCGCCTGGGGGCGCACAAGGCAGCCGCATTTGGTCTTCGAGCCGGATGTTCGGGATTCGTATACGCACTATCGATCGCCAGACAGTTCATCGCCACCGGTGCTTACGAGCACATTCTGGTAGTGGGCGCTGAAGTGACCTCTCCCGCCGTGGACTGGAGTGATCGGCGCACCTGTGTGCTCTTTGGGGACGGGGCTGGAGCTGCCATCCTGGAGGGGAGAGACGAGCCCGGTGGTATCATTTCCATCCAGATGGGCACCAAAGGGTCCGCGTACGATGCCCTATACGTTCCTGGAATGGGTAGCGCCTATCCGCTGTGTCCAAAAACCCTGACGGAGCGTAGAAATGTTATCCACATGGACGGCCAGAAGGCTGGCCGATTCGCAGCCAGGACTTTGCTGCGAAACAGCAGTGACGCGGTGCGTGCGAGCGGATTGTCATGGCCCGAGATCGATCTGTTCATTCCACATCAGGCCAATCTTCGCCTGATCGAATTTGCTGCCAAGAAACTGCGTTTTCCCATGGAGAAGATGTTCATCAACCTGGATCGCTACGCCAACATGTCCACCGCTTCCATTCCGGTAGCCTTGTGCGAAGCGGCAGAACAGGGTCGACTGAAAGACGGCGACCACGTGTTGTTGGTGGGGTTTGGATCTGGACTCAATTGGGCAACAGCCGTTATCCAATGGGGAGCCCCAGAAAGACCCCGGCGGAGACTTGTCTGGTGGCAATTCGTCCCTCTCAGCAAGGAAGCTCTCTCCTCTACACGGAAGAGTGTGCGCTCTGCCATGGACACTGTCTCATCGACAGCCGGCACGATTCTGCTACCATTTCTTTCATCCCTGAGGAAAAAGAAGTAGCGCCTCTCGAACGGTATCCCCCCCCCAAATAACAAAAGTCCTCCCTGCGCGCAGGCCTGTACGCAGGGAGGACTTTCTCGTATGCCTTAGCCGACCAAGGACAGAAAAGCACCGTCCGAACGAGAGTCCATAGCAGGGACAGATTTCATTCGGGCAAAGAGCGTTCCCATCCCAGCAGGCTCCGGTCTGGTCAGGATCGTTTTTGCAGAACAGATCTCAAACCTACTCCTGCATGTCCAATACCAAACCACTATTACAGTGCAAGAAATCAACCAGATCTATGACACGCAACCCAATGACCACCGCCTATGTCTTTCCATTCCGGATCGACTTCTGCACAGATGTCCATCACCACCGGGCAACGAGTCCGGAAATTGCATCCACTGGGTGGGTTAGCCGGACTAGGAACATCCCCCTTGAGAATGATCCGTTCCCTCTTCTCCTCGATGATGGGGTCCGGGATTGGCACCGCCGAAAGGAGCGATTTGGTGTACGGATGCTGAGGGTCCTCGTAGAGCGTGTTACGGTCGGTCAGCTCCACGATTTTGCCCAGGTACATCACTGCAACCCGATCGCTGATGTGCCGGACCACAGACAAGTCATGAGCGATGAAGAGATAAGTCAGGTTAAATTCGGCCTGGAGTTCCTCCAGCAAATTGATTATCTGGGCCTGGATAGAAACGTCCAGAGCCGAGATGGGCTCGTCACAGACAATGAAGTCCGGCTGCAGGGCCAAAGCTCGAGCAACACCGATGCGCTGTCTCTGACCACCAGAGAACTCGTGGGGATAGCGATTGACGAAGTAGGGGTTCAAACCCACGATTCTGAGCAGCTCCTGCACGCGCTCCCGCAGCTCCCCACCTCTCATGATATTGTGGACTTCCAGAGGCTCTCCTACAATGTTGCCCACTGTCATGCGTGGGTTCAACGAAGCATAGGGATCCTGGAAGATCATCTGCATGTGGCGGCGCATGCGGCGCAGTTGCTCCCCTTTCAAGGCACAAAGATTGGTCCCCTCGAATTTGACTTCCCCACCAGTGGGTCGATAGAGTTGTAGAATAACCCTTCCCGTGGTGGTTTTGCCGCAACCACTCTCCCCCACCAGCCCCAAAGTCTCGCCCTTCCTTATGGTGAAGGAGACGCCATCAACTGCCTTGATGTCCCCCACATGCCGCTGGATAATGATCCCCTGGGTGATGGGGAAC
>JAKLPW010000011.1 GCA_022013675.1 Anaerolineae bacterium
CTCTGGAGTTGGCAAGTGCTTTTGGCACGTCGGCTGACGTTTGGCTCAACCTGGAAGCCAACTATCAGCTCCATCGCGCTCGTCAGGAGCAGGATAATCCTGATATTGCCCGCAGGAGCCGTCTGTACGCATTGGTTCCGCTCACCGAGATACTCAGACGCGGGTGGATCCCTAACTGTGACTCACTCGACGAACTGGAGCAGGCGGTCTGTGCTTTCCTCGAGATTCCAACACCAGCGGACAGACCGCAACTGGCGGTGAGCTTTCGGCAGTCTCGGATTGGGGATCCCGAGATTGCAGCAGAGATCGCCTGGGCAAATCGCGTGAAGTATCTGGCGCGGGCGCAACGTGTGGGTTGTTTTGATCACGAGCGGCTTCGATCTGCCATTCCGGAATTGCTGACCTATACGACCAAGGCTATGGACACAAATCGGATCCCAACGTTCCTTCACAGCCTGGGGGTTCGTTTTGTCATCGTACCTCAGCTTTCCCAGACTTACCTGGACGGTGCGGCATTCATCACGAACGGACGCCCAGTGGTCGCTCTCACTCTGCGCTATGATCGGATCGACAGTTTCTGGTTTACCTTGTTGCACGAGTTAGCCCACGTTGTTGCCGGACACAAGGGAGTATATCTGGACAACCTCGACGACAAGGTTGAAGATGAGTCCGAGGCCGAGGCAAACCGCCTGGCCCGAGACTGGCTGATCGATCCAGAGGCGTTGAGGGAGTTTGTCGCCGCCACTCAACCCTACTTCTCGGAAGAGAAGATCCGAGCGTTCGCCCGGAGCCAGGGCTGCCACCCGGGTATCGTGCTGGGGCGACTACAGTATGCCGGCTTGGTCCCGTACCAGAACCTGCGCAAGCTTCTGGTCCCGGTGGAGAAGCATCTACGGTCATGGATCGACGTTGCTGAACCTGGAGCGGGTCAAGAAACCCAAGCATTGTCTGGGATATATCATCGTGCACGAGATGGTGCATCTGTTGTAGCGCCTTCACAATGATCGTTTCGTACCACACTTGGGCAAGTTCATGCCGCAGTGGCGGCTGTTTCGAGAGGAGTTGAACAGGGCTCCGCCTGCGCACGCGACATGGGAATACTGATCGGCGTCTCCCAAATTCGGTTGGCCCGACACCTCAAGCTCATTGCCGCGTTCATTCCTGCTGACAAGAGGCTGTACGAGCAGCAGGTAGAGGTAACAGACCGCCAGAGTGACACGCTTGTGTACGAGTGGTACGGGTTGACGGAGGAGAAGATCAGGATCGTTAGGAAAGGAGTGAACTTGGGTGAAAAGACGCAAGCTACTCCAGAAAGCCATCTCTAGCCCAAAGAATGTTCGGTTTGATGAGATGGCCACGTTGATGGATGCCTTTGGCTTTCGTCTGTCGCGTGTCAAGGGCAGTCACCACATCTTTGTCCATCCAGAAGTGCGGGAACTGGTCAACTTGCAGAATGTGGGTGGAAAGGCTAAACCGTACCAGATTCGCCAGTTCTTACGCCTGGTCGAACGGTACAACCTCACAATGGGAGACGAGTCATGAAAGACTATCACATCAATATCTTCTATAGCGAAGGTGATGCCGGGTACATTGCGGATATCCCCGACCTTGAAGCCTGTTCGGCCTTCGGGGAGACGCCCGAGGAGGCACTGAAGCAAGTCGAGATCGCCAAGGAGGCCTGGCTTGAGGCGGCTCATGCTGAGGGAAAAGCGATTCCGGAGCCCCGGTATCGGCCGGTCATATACCAGGTGGTCGCCTAGAATCTTCCCTGCCTGACGCGGGCTGGCAGGCCCCCTCCCTGACCCTGCCCCGTGCGAAGGGCACGCACAGGGGAGGGGACAAGCCGTCACCGGCGTGAACAGGCGGTGCTGGGGTTGCTTCGGTTGGGGAGACTTTTTGGGGTTTCGGAAAACCCTAAAGGTCTTGTCTTTGTCACCCCCCGTTGCAATTCCCTCCTTCGCGTGCTATAATACATAAACAACACGTTCACCCACGC
>JAKLPW010000109.1 GCA_022013675.1 Anaerolineae bacterium
AGCAGCTGCGCTGGGTTGTGAAGTGGACTGGGGCGACATTGAGAATATGCCTGTCGAGCGTTCGCATCCTTGGTCCGAGCCGGAGCAGATTATAATCCCCAATGACTTCCTGGAGAGGCCTTCCACCAAGGCTGTCCTGGACGCCATAAGAATTCTGCGACACAAGTACGGACATCGGGTGGCCATTGTCGGCAAAGTCATGGGACCATGGACTCTTTCCTACCATATGCACGGCGTCCAGGATTTCTTGATGGAGACAATCACCGACCCACAGAAAGTGCGTCGTTTCTTGGATAGGCTCAAAGAAGCTACCGTTCTCTTTGCAGTTGCGCAGATTCGGGCTGGTGCCGACGTGCTTTGCGTGGCTGATCACGCGACCGGTGACCTGGTTGGCCCGAAGACATATCGCGATTTCCTTCTGCCCTATCACAAGGAAATCACTCAGAGAATCGGATGCCCGACGGTACTGCACATCTGCGGCAATACGCTGGACCGAATGGGGTACATCTGTGAGTCCGGGTTCGATTGCTTCCACTTCGACTCTAAGGTTGATGCCAGAGATGCTGTGAAGGAGATTGACGGGCGGATATCACTGATTGGCAATGTGAACAACCCCGAGATCCTTCTGCAAGGCACGCCTGATCAGGTCGCGGAACAGACCCGATATGCGATGGACGCAGGAGTCGAAGTGATCGGCCCCGAGTGCGCCATCCCGCTACGGACTCCTCTCGAGAACCTAAAGACGATCGCTCGAGTCGTAAGAGCTGGGCAATCAGTCTAGCTTGCGCGCCGGCAAGCACCTCGGGCAAGAGTCCAGATCCCCGTTGTGCGGGTGGAAAGCCATTACAGAGTCGATAGTGAAAGGGGCATATCTTGCGGACGAACATGACGAAAGCGAAACTGAAGGCAGGGGAAACAGTGTTCGGCTGTTTTGTGCGCTACGCTGATCCGGGCATTGTCGAAGTGCTGGGTTATCAGGGCCTGGACTTCATGGTATTTGACGCCGAGCACGGAGCGCTTGGGCCTCGCGATTGCGAGAACATGGTGCGAGCCGCCGAGTTACGCGGGGTCACGCCGATTGTGCGGGTAACGACTAATCAGCAGCCGGTCATCCTGCGTTTTCTGGACACCGGAGCGCAGGGAGTGCAAGTACCGTGGGTAAGCTCAGGCGCGGAGGCGGAAATGGCCGTGCGCTCCGTCAAGTATCGTCCACGCGGGATTCGTGGCCTTGCGGGCGTTCGCGCGGCAGATTATGCCCAGACTATACCATTAGGCGAGTACGTCCAGCAGGCGAACGCGGAGACACTCGTCGTGATTCAAATCGAGACGGTTGAGGCGGTAGAGCGGCTAGAAGAGATAGTGCAAGTGGATGATGTCGACGTGTTCTTCATCGGACCGACAGACCTATCCCACTCATTTGGTTTCCCTGGGCAACTGCGGCATCCAACTGTGCAGGAAGCAATGGACCGAATCGCTGCAACGGTTGGGAGGTCGAACGCTGCCCTGGGGACCTTCGTCAGCGACGCAGCAGCCGCGCGCGAGTGGCGGGAGCGCGGTGCCCGATACATCGTAGTCGGGCTGGAGTCGTTACTGAGCCAGGCCGTCCGTGGCTTTCTGTGTGCCGCCCGGACGGAATGAGACTCCACCTGTGGAGAAGACAGCACCCGCCGTGTACGATGCCTAGCACTGGTGGCCTGGGCAACGCGGTTGCTGAAATCCCGGAGAGTCTTCTTAACTGTACCCCCGGCTCACGTCGGCGCGTAAGCTCGCTTCGAGTATCCAGCACCGCCTATGAGCTATGGGATCGCTACGGAACAGTGCCACGGCCAGTAGCCAGGAAACCGCTGCAAACAAAGGGAACTGCAGGTGGAGGAATACGAAGAACACTGAGGAGAGGGGACACGAAAAGTGGCAGTTCTAGAGGAACCGATCCAAGGGACGCTGGAACTGGAGAACTACATCGATGGGGAGTGGGTTGAGTCAGAAGGGGATATGAAGGAAGTCATCAACCCCGCATCTGCCAAAGTTATTGCAAGGAAAGGGGATGTATGTATGGAACTGACGCGAGAACAGCAGCTAGAAATGCTGCGACAGATGTATCTCATCCGTG
>JAKLPW010000110.1 GCA_022013675.1 Anaerolineae bacterium
CGGCGAGGATAGAGTCGCCAGGGATGCAGCAGGAGCACGCTCGCCAAGATGGCAGTGCATGGTGATAGGCACAATGGGTGGATTGACTTCGCGGGCCCGGCGTACGACGCCCGCGTCGCGCCAGTCTCCCACGTGAGGCATCAGAACCAGCGTGAACTCCTGCGGACCCTGATCGATCCAATCATAGCGATGCTTGCTGCCCAGCACATGGGGCGGTTGATGGAATGCGTAGGGAGGGCAACGCAAGACTGTGAGTCGCATGGTACTCCCGGAGACATCGCAGCCATACTTGCCATCATCTATCAGCGCCAGGCCGATGGATTCGTCCTGTTTGTCGCGAGCTAGGCCGGTCACATCCAGCCACATCTGCGTGGGCACTTCAGCGCCGTCGCAAGGACGATAGCACCAACCAAAAGGCACATCGTGGGCAGCCTTGGGTTCGCTCGTGGCGATGTCGAAGGCCAGTTTAAGTAGCCGCCACCTGCCCTCCCAGAAGAGCCAGTTACGAATGAGGATCTCGCCCTCATCCTTGCGTAGGATGAGTTGCTGCAGCCAGGTACTCTTCTCATACGTACGCTTCACCAACAACGATGCCTGCAGGGGACCATCGTCACAGACGGTGATCTGCGCTGAATCGAATGACCCAATGATACCATCGTAGCCACTAACGCCGTGGGACCATGTATCGCTGGTATCCTCTAGCACCTGGGCCACGTTCCAGCCACCCGGCCCCACGAGCTCCAACCCGCTCCCTTTGTCGATGCAAGAGACGATGGCTCCGGTGGCCGTGTCAAGCTGCACAGCCAAACGATCGTTTTCCAGCCCGGCATCATTTGCGCGGACCCCAGTAGCTATGTCGACCTGTGGCTGGTTGGAGGCAAAGCGATACACCCTGTATCCAAGCGGCGGCAGATCTGCCCGGAACAGAATCCGACTGAGGCCGTGACTCGATGAGCTGAGCGCCTCGTGAGTCTCGATTGTCTGAGAAGCGATGGGCTGCCCCTGTTCGTCACTCAGCCCCCAACCATGGACCTCCCACGGCTTATGATCCGTCCAGGGTTCGTACTCCACGTACTGAGTCGAGTGGTGGGGGAAAGGATTGAAAAGGACAACTGTCGCGCCAGGACCCTCCGTTTTCACACGAGCAGCGATGGCGCGCCCGGCACCATTGGCGATCTCCCGTGCCCCCAGGATGACGCGGCCAAAAGCCATGATGGCCTCGTCCTCCGCTTCCTTGATGGAGCAGCCTCCCAGGGTATCGTGGAATTGGTTGAAGCAGAGATCGTGCCACAGAGCGTGCAAGCGATCCACCGGCACTGGCCAGTCGGCCCACAAATGAGCCATGACCGCCATGCGCTCCGCAACGAGCAACGAACATTCGGCCTGCCGGTGGGCACGCTTGAGCGCGCTGTTGGCGGAGTAGCAGCCCACGGCGTGGAATTGGAGCTCCTCGGCCACTACCGGCAGACTCTCGGCCTCCGGCCGTCCAGCGTCCTGCTGCAAGATCGCGTCGAAGTAGGCTTGTGGGGAACTGAAGCGGATATCCAGGTCGTCGCGCGTAATAGCGATGGCCTGCACATTCTCAATCTGCCGCTTGGTAGGCCCCCCACCGTGATTGCCCACACCAAAGAAACACATGGTATGGTTGAGTCCGGGGGGCTTGGCACGCACAGCTCGCTCGATGTGCTCCAAGAGATGCGACCGGTCACTGCTCCGTGTGGTGTAGGCGGCCGTGATGCGGAAGGCCAGATGGAGGCTACCGTCCGGCGATTGCCACCAGAAAGCTTGCCCGGGCAGCACTTTCTCGTGAAGGCTAGGACGCATGAAGACGTAGGCTTCAAGACCGCACTTCTCGAAGATCTGAGGCAGTGTGCCCGCGTGGCCGAAGCTATCCACACAATACGCAACGCGAGGCTCAACCCCCAGGTGCTCGCGCATATAGGCCTTGCCCAGGAGGAACTGTCGCACGAAGGACTCCCCTTGTGGCAGATTCATGTCGGGCTGAACGATCATGCCGTTCACCACGTGCCACCGGCCCTGGCGGATGAGCTCGACGATCTCAGCGAACAACTGGGGGTCCTCGTCCTCAATCCATTGGTATATCTGGGCCTCGCCCCGTACGAATTGGAAGTCGGGGTACTCGCGCAATCGATCTACAGCCGAGCGGCTGGTAGCCAATGCCTCGGCCCTGCCTTCGGTCCAACGCCAGAGCCAGACAGGATCCAGGTGAGCCTGGCCAATCATGTGCACTACGGTTCTCGCCATATGGCGTTCACCCATCTTTCCCAAAGAACTCTTTCTCCAACATCTCACACAGGGCATGATAGCAGTAGATGTGCAGTTCTTGCGCACGGTCGGTGCGGGACGCCGGAGCACGGAGCACCACGTTGGCCAAGCTTGCCAGACGACCACCTTCCATGCCGGTGAAGGCAATTACGGTCAGCCCCAAAGCGCCAGCGACCTGCGCGGCGTAGGCCGCGTTGCGGGCGTTTCCACTGGTGCTGATGCAGAGCAGCACATCACTCGGACGGGCCAGCGCCAGGAGCTCCTGGGCCAGGTTCACGTCACGATCGGGCATATCGTTGGCCACGGCGCTGCTCAGCGAGGGATTTAGGCCCAACACCACGGTACGCAGGCCGGGTTCCAGGTTGCGAGCTAGGAGTTCGCCGTCGGGCTGTGCTGCTAACCGAGCGCTAGCGCGATCGGACAGCGAGCGGCGACAGGCGTAGGACTTGAGCAGTTCACCGGAGATGTGCAACGCGTCGGCCATGCTGCCGCCATTTCCGCACAGGAAGAGCGTACCACCGGCCCGGAAGCAGTGAGTCAGCTCGCGGAATATTCGGGCCAGGTCAATCACGATTTCTTGCAGCGCGGGCTGCCGTTCTACCAGCTCGCGTAGAACGGTGTTGACGCTCTCGGGAGTAGAGAAAGGACGAGACGCCTCTACGTTCAGGTCTGTCAACTCAGGGACGACCTGATGGTAAAGATTGGGAATCGTTACCCGGTGGTCGCCGGTGACATGGTAGCCCCTCCCGCCCAGCGATGTGGGCCGGTTGATGATGTTCTTGCGCGGACGGTAGTAGTATAACGGCTCATCGTAGCCCAACGAGCGATGGTAATCGCCCAGCGGCAGCAGGTCGAAGTTGGCCGTGGTGATGTCCGCGACGGTATGACCCAGGTTGCGCGCGACGGTCAGGGCCTTGAGAAACACCTCCGGCCCGGTCACTGCCGAGCCGAAGTTAAGGAACACGCCCCCTTCCAACTGACTCACCGAGGCGGCGAACGTACGGAAGTCCAGGCCACTGGCCGCGCCGATGGCTCCGAAGTCCACGGCAGGGTGCTGATGGATGATATCCGTGCCTATGGTGGCATGAATCGTGGCCGGCAGGTCCTGGACGTAAGCGTTGTACAGCACGCTCACCTCGCGGAAGGGGAAGCGCTCGGCGTTCTCGTCCATGAAGCGTCCTACCGCCGCTCCGTACCCCAGTCCGTCGCGGGCGCCTTCCCGAATCGCCTGGTGCATCAGTGCGCCCGTCTCCTCCGCCATGCCGAAAGTGCCATCTTCGATGCTGGCGGCCACGTCCTCGCTGGTCTCGCCAATGAGTGCCAGTTCGAAATCGTGGATCGAGACCGCCCCATTCCCGGCGACGTGGGTGATGATGCCTTTCTTCATCAAGTCGATGAGCACCCGCGACAGGCCGGATTTGATCACATGAGCGCCCATCATCCAGATCACCGGCCGGCCCGCCCGTCGGGAGGCGATGATTCGTGCCGCCACCTCGTCCAATTCCGGGCTGTCGAAGGGCGGAGGCGGGGTATCCGGCACAATCAAGTCCTCCATGTGCACCAGATTGCGTCGCTGCGCCAGGGGATAGGTCTTGACCCGCGTGAGATCTAATGGCTGCATGTCATTGGTCCTTCCTGACAGACTTCTCCACTCACCAGACTTCGGAAGTCTTCGCTTAGGCAGTAGTCGTCCATAACCTGATTCAGAAACGCTTAGAACTCGGCACGTCTCCCGCTCCCGATAGACTTCCGAAGTCTTCTCTCTCGACATTCCCTATACTTCTAACTTAACCGTCACAACCTGCCATGCACGGGCACTGAAACGTACCGCCCTGCCCTCTGCCGCCAGTTCCTCCTGCTCTTCCTCGTTCAGATTAACCCTGGTCGCCCGCCGGAAGGAGCTAGCCAGTCGCAGCGTGACATCCAGTGCTTCACCGGCCAAATTGCATCCCCGCACGATCAGCCCATCTCCATCTTCCGCCTGCTTGATAGCGGTTATCACGAATTCCGGCGAATCGGATTCGACGAAGCTCAGATTGGAGGGCAATGGGCCATCGCTAGAGCACACAGACACAGCGCGCAGTGGAGCGTTGAAGGCGTGGGCCTGAGCGTAGGCGCTCTCCCAACCACCCTGATGGGGCACCAGCGCATACTCGAAAGTGTGCTTGCCAGGACACTGCCCCCCGGGCGTCGGCAGACTTGGCCCGGCGTTTCCACGGCGGCAATGCAAGTCCCCACGAGAAAGCCAACCCACGCACCGAAGCAGCGTCAGGGCGACGGCTACACCCCCATCGAGAGGAATTAGCTCGTACTCCGATAGGCCCCGGTTAGCAACCAACAGACCAACGTGACCATCGTTCACGTCCACGAAGGTCCGTTGGTGCTGCGTAGGCATCGGCTTCTCCCGCCACCCTTCAGTATCTTGAGGCAGCGCCACCGGCCGGGTCACAACGTCAAAGTGTCCCTCGCCGTGCGAGACTTCGGTCTGAATGGACGTGGGAAAGTGCACTCGCAGCCGGTGATCACGGGCATGGTTCTCCACGGTCGTGGTGAAGTCTATGCGCCGCACACCAGGAGAGAGGCTGATCAACGTCGTGATGGGAATGTCCAGCAGCTCAGCGCTGCGCTCAGATCTATCCTCGCCCAACTCTGCGGGCACGCGGTACAACTGGGCGATCTCCAGCGTCCAACGAGCAGGCCCACTCTCGACCAGGCGCACCCTCGGCGAGACCACGGGGGTCGTCACCAAACTGTCCCGCTCCGGCACGCAGTAGTTGTACTCATCGCCCCGATCCCCACTGTCCACGAAGTGATGAAGCCCAGGGAAGACCGCGCCGGTGGACTTGTCGGTCACGGTCAGAGTGCCGGTAGCCGAATCAACCTGAACGGCATAGAACTCGTTTTCGATGCTCTGTAGGTCACTGGCTGGCTCAGCATGGCCGTCCCCCTCGGGAATCGGGCGAACCGCGAACGTCTTGTAGCCGCAGCCGGGCACGTCCCGGGCCACGAAACACACCTCCAGCTTCGCATATCGGTGAAGCCGCATCCGAAAGTGTTGGTATTGCGCATTCTCCAGTAGCGCCTGGAGGCGGGCCTTGCCCCGCTCAAGAGCCACAGCATCCGGTTGGCCTGGCGCTAGAGTTACGTCGATCAAGGGCGTATCCCCAGCCTGGGAGATCTCCACAGCTTGGAGACCTTCTCCCCGAACGAAACCCTTGTTGACCATCATCAGAACGTTCAGGAACACCGGGCGTTCGAGCTCCATGACATCAACGTCAGTCACCTCGCGACCCACAATCTGGCAAGGCATGACCTCCCCACGTTCATCTACAACCTCCACTGTTCGCGCATCTTGTGGCACATGGACGTGAATGGTCACCACATCGGTGCGCGGACCAGCGACCGGGTTGAAAACGACCACCGGCGATCCGGTCAGCGCCATCGTGTCTGCTGCCTGAGCGATAACGCTAAGGCTTTGCCGCGTCACCTCCTCCCCGATCTGTTCCACCCAATCGAAGCGGACGTCCATCTCCTTGTGAACTGCATCCACGCTGCACCCACAGATGGAGTCGTGGGGATGGTTCTGGATTAGATAGCGCCATGCCTGCCAGGTGAGCGCTGGCAGATCCCGCGTGGGTGTCTTCAGGCCACGTTGAGCGGCAAAGGCAGAGAAAGGCTCGGCCCACTTCTCCAGCAGCGTCTCGCACCGGACGTTACGCTGTCTGATCCACATACGCGTCGAGAAGACTCCCGGCAACACCTGCGCTCGCTCCGGCGAATGTAGCTCGCCTCGACGCAGATCCAGGGACGGATCGGCGGCGCGCACGGCGGCGACGAACTGGGGCAGCGTGCCGTGGCGAACCTCCAGGTCAGGCAGGTGAGCGTCGGCAAACGCGATGAGACGCGGAAGTTCCGCCATCGGCTCCATGTGGTCGGTGCCGTTCATCGCCAGCAGATGCGGTGTCGTCGCATAAGGGGCAAGTGATGCCACGATCTCTTGCAATCGAGTAGCGAATATCTCTTCCTCATCCGGCAGGTGAGAGGCGTTCCCGTAGCTATCGCGCAGGTGAATCACCAGTACTTCACTGCCATCAGGCGCAGCCCAACGGAACTCGTTCTGTGCTTCGCCAACGCCCCGCCAAAATACAGCTACGTCCAGGCCAAAACCCCGCAGGATTTGCGGCAACTGGCTTATGTGCCCGAAAGGATCGGGGATGTAGCCGACATCCATCTTAGCGCCAAAGTGCCGGGAGATCCTGTCTCCCAGCATCAGATTCCGAATGGTCGCCTCCGGGCCGACCAGGAACTCATCGGGCAGGATGTGCCAGGGACCGATGAGCAATCGCCCCTCCTGAACGTACCGCCGAAGTGTCTCCTCCCGCTCAGGGTGGATCTCCAGGTAGTCCTCCAGGACGATGGTCTGACCATCGAAAGTGAAGTAGAGATACTCTGGGTCTCGGGCCAGCAGATCAAGCAGCCGGTCGGTCAGTTGCACCAACCGAATGCGGTACTCTTGAAAAGGCTGGTACCACTCCCGATCCCAGTGAGTGTGGGGAACGATAGTGAGTGTGCGGTTCATAAATGCTATCCCTTCTACTCTCGCTCGTGAGGAATCGTCAGATCCCGGCTCTTCGGTGCAATCAGGACATAAAAACAGACATGGCTTTCCTGGAAGAACTCGGAGACCTACCACGAAGACACAAAGGCACAAAAGCATTTTAAGTAGATGTTAGGCATTTTGCATATTGAGATTGAAGAACCTGAGCTTCATCTTTGATGAACTTAGTGTCTTGGTGCCTTTGTGGTTGGATTGGACTTTTTTCAGTGAAGTCAGACATTGAATAGCACAAGTGGCGCTCTAGCAGGATATCTGACGATTCCCCTTGAGCAGGAAACACTCGGAGGATCTCCCCCGAACTCCACTATGAAGCCGTTGAGCTACCCATCCAGGATACTGCTAAGATCGAATTCCACGTGATACCAGCGCTCGGCCCCCACAGCAGGTGGATTGGGAATCTCCTCTATCCACGTGCGCTTCACACATTCCGGATTGTTCGTCCAGTGTACAACATTCCAAGTCGGTGTCAAGGGGCCGGAATCCGTAGGTATGGGGAAGCGCACGTCCAACGTCCGTTGAGCGCCGATGTTGAACAGGTTGATCGTAACATCGCTGTAGTCTATGTGATAGAAGTCTCGTCCTTCCTCCGGGAGGATGCCCGACGGTATCATGCCATGTGGCGCTTCACCCGTGGCGGCGAAGTGATTCAGATCGGCCTCGCCACGCTCACGACCGGCCGGTGTGCCTTCGTACCTCTCTCCCCAGGGATGAGTCTCCCGCCACACACCGGCCTTCTGTGCATCCCAATCCTCGTGCAGAACCGGACGACTGAGGACCGAGAATCTCCACTCGGCCGGCAATCCCTCGAAGCCCACGCCAAGTTTGCCCGTGGTTCGATAAGCAACCCGGCCTTGCGTCGTACTGGCGTGCACCCATAGTCCATCCTCACTGGAGACCTGAGCCCAGAACTCATGCGAACCCACGCACGCACGAGCAGGGATGTTCAAAGACCTCAGCATAGCCGCCATCAGCCAGGACTGTTCCACGCAGATGCAGCAATTCACGTGGAGGGCTTCATCTCCTTTATAAGCCCAATCATAGAAGTTCTTGCCCCAACACCAACCGTCCGGGCTAAGGCTTTGCCAGATGCCACTGGTTACGTCTCGGTATGGTTTGTCCAAGTCGGCCAGCAAGTCCAGACCCGCGCCACCAGTGCTGTATACACTGTCGTGGTCAATGTTCTTGGTCATCCACTCGAATAGAGCCCAAGTGACCTTGCGAGTATCCGAGCGGTCCTCCACCGGCAGAGTGTCTGCTATCTCCTTCGCCTTCGCCACGACCCCAGGATGGTCAGACTGGATGAGTTCGTCCGCCTGCAGATAACTGCGCACTTTCTCAGGGTAACCGCTTGCATCCGCCGCGATCGTAGCGCCCGCGGGTATCGTTGCCGGTTTCACGAAGGGCCAGTACGCCAACGTACCAAACTTGACTCGTAGATTGTCGGGATCGCTTCCCGACGCTATATCGAAGTCAACGTTCGTCACGCCCTCAGCAATGACAGCCACTCTCCCCTCGATCCGGGTCCGGTAGCCATCCTTGCCTGCCATGAGGATGTAGCGGGGATACGCCACAGGAATGTCCGCCAACGTATAGCGCCCCTCAGCATCCGTGAACGCCTCACAGACCTTGCCCCACGGGTTCCCCCAGATGAACACC
>JAKLPW010000111.1 GCA_022013675.1 Anaerolineae bacterium
CCTGTTCGTGTAGCAGCTCTGCTGCCGCATCCAGGATGCGCTCGCGCATCGCTGATATCTGTTCTTTGGTTTGCTTGGGACGTGCCATCTCATGCTTCCATCCGAAACGAGGAACGCTTCGGAGTATTAAGTGTACGGCGTATAAGTATACGCTGTATAGCTTATCTTGTCAAATGGGCTTTCTCTTCCTAATGTGCTATACTCCTGTGTAGGAAGTATGAAGATGTCCCGGAGAATGGTGAAGAACCAAGTCGCCGGGGGTGCGCGCAGATGTCGTCGGGAAGCTCGGACCAATGGAGCTTCGAACCCTTGGGTTGACACTGGATGAATCGCTGAAGCCAATCTGTCCATTGTGTTGGCCCGTGTTCGTGCTGCGGAACCTTCGATCTGGTGGTGCGTAATCAATGATGGATCTTGGTATCTGGCACGCTGGCGGACAGTGATCGGTCGAGCCTGGAAGACAGAGCATTGACCGCTAACGCAAATCATAGGAGGTCACGGTGGCCAAAGCTAAGGAGCAAGCAAGACGGCAGAGAATCCGGAGAGCGGTGATCCTGCTATCCTTGCTCTTGTTCCCTGTCACGATGAACTACCTCTCTCCGTACGTCATCATCGATGGCGCATCGCAGGGCATCATCAACGGCAGCTTCCTCGTCTTCGTGCTGCTTTTCCTCTCATCACTGTTTCTCGGTAGGCTCTGGTGTTCCTGGGTATGCCCGGCGGCTGGTCTCCAGGAGATCTGCTTTGCCGTCAACGACAAGTCTGCCCGTGGTGGGAAGCTCAATTGGATCAAGTGGGGGATATGGATCCTCTGGATCGCTATCATCGCTCTCGTGGTGATATCAGCCGGAGGATATCGAGCCATTAACTTGTTGCACCTGACTGATAGTGGGATATCGGTGGACCGGCCTGAGGCATACTTCATCTACTATACGGTCGTCGTCGTTTTCCTGGTTCTTGCGTGGACCGCCGGTAGGAGAGCTGGCTGCCACTACATCTGTTGGATGGCTCCCTTTATGATCTTCGGGCGGAAGATCCGGAACGTCTTCAAGTGGCCGTCCCTGCGCCTGAAGGCCGATGCGGATAAGTGTATTGACTGCAAGCGTTGCACAAGGAACTGCCCCATGAGCCTGGACGTCAATGCGATGGTGAGGGCCAGCGCGATGGAGAACAGCGAGTGCATCTTGTGTGGAAACTGCGTTGATGGCTGCCCCGAGAATGTGATCACCTATTCCTTCAGCGCTGGGAGATGAGGCGGTTCGAAAGGCAGGTCGCGTCTGGCCAATGGCTCTGGGCAATGTCGAAGGACTGACCAAGGCGCTGGGCCGCAAGTAGGATCTGTCTGTCCCCTTGTGCAGTACTTGACAGCTTGGCCACTTTGCGTTATCATACGTATAGTATACGTATGATATCCAGGGAGGTCCCGCCATGCACAAGAAGCTCACGATTACGATTGATGAGAAGGTCCATCAGGGATTGCACGAGGTGGTTGGCCGTGGGCATATCAGCCGCTTCATCGAGGACCTGGTGCGACCGCATGTACTATGTCTCGATCTGGATGCCGCTTACGCGCAGATGGCGCATGACGAGGAACGGGAGTCGGAGGCACTGGAATGGGCCGAAGTCACTATTGGAGACGTTGCTGATGAGACGCGGTGAAGTGTGGTGGATCAACTTCGATCCTTCGGTTGGTGGTGAAATCAGAAAGAAGCGACCGGCAGTAATCATTAGCAACGATGCCTCCAATAAGCACCTGAACCGCGTGCAGGTTGTACCTCTGACGTCCAGAGTGGACCGAGTCTATCCAAGCGAGGCGATTGTGACCCTCGGCGGCAGCCAGAGCAAAGCCATGGCTGACCAACTCACCACTGTGAGCAAGCTGCGCCTCATCGCCCGCGAGGGCAAACTGACAGAATCCGAGATGCGCAAAGTAGGGCACGCAGTGAGGATGCAGCTTGGCTTGCTGGCTCCGGTCGGGTGATCTATCGGTGCCCGAATTAGTGGATAGCTCGAAGAGTGGTGACATGGGCCGAGAGAAAGGGAAGAAGTCGCTGCGCGAGGCCATGAAACGGCTCGATGAGCAACTTCGGTATGAGGTGGAGGGGTGCGTCGATACCCTCCCTTGGCCCCTGACCCCACTCGATCCGCCGGACCGCGCAGCCAGCGCGCAGGCGGCGAAGAACTAAGGTCCTATACCCGGAAGCGGCAGTGGTTTTCGAGGTGGCCTTAGGGCTCGACACGCCGGACAGTCCTCGCCCAATGTAGAGCGCGCGCTGGGCTTGCTGCGGCCGCTTCTAGCCGCTGCCCCAATCTCCGATGGATCAATGCGAATGACTACTGCCTGGTTGGCCGGTCGTTCCGGCTGCCCCCCAGAGCGTGGGCCGGGGAAGCGTCCCGGCTGTGGGCGGTTTCGTGAACCACGTAGTCGATGTAGGCAAGTGAGGAATGTGCTGCGGGACTTGGCGGCCAAAATGAATCAGGGCTGGTTCTCCGAATGGTCGCTGCGGCACCCCACAATTACAGACGGAGTACGTTCCCAGCTCAGTCTCTGTGTGCCTGGACCGCAAGCTGTACTTCCCGTTCTGAATGACTTGTCGGGAGCCAGCCAGCCCCTTAGGGTTTCAGCCTAGGACCCTAAGGATCTCGCTGAGACGAATGGGCGAAAGGGAAATCCCGCAAAATGGTTATCCGCAAGGCGACGCTCGACGATTACGACGAGCTGTGTGGGCTCATAGCTGAGGTGGATGAACTCCATCGGATCAATCTGCCGCAGCGATTCAGGGAGCCGGAGGGGCCCACCCGCGAGTGGGATTACCTCCGGTCCGTGATTACAGATGAGAACGTGGGCTTCTTCGTCGCTGAAGACGATGGGGAACTGGTGGGCTTTGTACACGTGGTGGTCCGCGACTCGCGCGACATCCCGATCCTTGTGCCTCGACGCTATGCCTTCATCGATAGTATCGCCGTGAGAGAAGAACTCCGAGGCACTGGGATAGGGCGGGTACTCATGGAAAGGGCCCACGAGTGGGCGACGTCCATGGGGGCGACCGAGATGGAGTTGAACGTGTTCGAGTTCAACGAGGATGCGGTTGCCTTCTACCTCAAGCTGGGATACCGGACGGTTTGTCGCGAGATGAGTAAGCCACTGCAGCGACGGGAGGAGCGGGATTAACGGAATGAAAGGATGAATATCCGTGGCCCCTTACATCGTGCCAGGCATATTCTTAGACGAGGGTTTCCTGTAGAGACGACTGCCAACGAAGCCCGGTGTTTGGGAAGGCACCTTTGGTGATCGTTGTCATTAGGAGCTTGTGTGTGCGTAGACTACGTCGAAAGAGTGCATACTAGTCATGCGAAGGACATTCTTGATCCTCCCATTCTGGGAATCCTGCTACGAGGCCCACCCATGACCAAACTAGCCCACCAAGAACTGACCGGAGCCATCATCGGGGCCTATTACGAGGTCTACAACCATACCTCACGCACTTATCCCGAGTATATCTACGAACGAGCGATGATGGAGGAACTCCGCCGGCGAGGAATGGCGACCATCAGTCAGGACGAGTACCAGATCTTCTACAAGGAACGGTTGGTTGGGGTGCAGCGTCTGGACATGTTCGTTGTTCAGGAAGTCGTCGTCGAGAACAAAGTTGCTGAGCACCTCACTCCCCTGCATAAGGCCCAGACTATATCCTATCTCAAGACCGTTGACAAGGATGTGGGCCTACTGCTCAACTTCGGGAGCAGAGTCCCGGAGTTCAACCGCCTTCACTTCAATCCTGCGAAAAGAGCGGGTTCCTCTGTGAAGGGTGTGAATCGAGAGGATATATCTCCATCTCCAGATTGGCTGTACCCCGATCTGTCCTACGAGATCATGGGAGGACTGTTCGAAGTACACACCATTCTGGGCGCGGGTTTTGTCCATCGCATCTATACCAGGGCCTGTCGGCATGAGTTGAGCCTGCGCGATCTGGCAGTCAAGCCCGCCAAGCGAATGCAGGTGGCTTACAAGGGCACGGTGATCGGCAGCGTAGCGTTTGGCCACCTCTTGGTTGAAGGCAAGATCATCGTCTTCCCGGTAGCGATAGGCAGTCTGCAGGACATTCGTCTGGAGAATCTGAAACACTGGATGCGACTTTGCGACATCAAGCTGGCCATCTTGGCCAACTTCGACGCCGTTCACTTGGAGTTCATATTTGTAAGAGCGTAGCGGGCTTTCAGGGAAGGTAGGATCTGAAGAGATCAGAAGGTCGTTCTCACTCCTCGTCCAATCCGGTCATTTTGAGAACCCTGTCCTCTCCGCTGTGCCTTCTGGGGATAGCTTGAGTGGAGAGAGACCCTGCCCCCCTGATCCTACGAAGGTCTCGATTTATTCTGACCATTCACTCTTCATTCTCGACCGTTCGCCGCAGAATCGTTTACTTCTGCGGCGTTTTCTGCTACTATGGAGTTGCACAGGTGTTGCCGTCTGGACCTGGGAGAAAACTGAGAATCGAGAGACTGAGGCAGTGCGTATATGGCATAGACCTTTGGAGCTTGGCATGCGCCACCGCTCTTTTGACGCTGGCGCTGAGGTGGAACTCAGCCGGGCGCAAGCGCGAGCGTTGAGGCGGATACTTGGCTGGTAGGTCGGAATCAAGACACGTCCAGGAGGGGATTCGTGCCTTTGGCTTCACTGGGGGCAGAAAAATAGAGGGCAGTTCCCTGCCCTCCATCAAACCGATGCGTGTGGGGCGCAGCGGGGAGTGTCGCTTCCTACTGGAGTGCGCCGGACAGAACTCCGAGACCGGCCAAGCCTATGCCGAAGATTCCTCCGACAAGGGCTAGGACCACCATCCAGATGACGAACGCAATGATGCTGATAATGATGGCCTTGGTGGTGTCTACATCCAGGGCCTCTCGCGTGGCCACTACGTTGGTCACCAGGGTCCAGATCGATACTACAAACCCGAGTATGGGGCCGAGAACGGGAATGAAAGAGAGAATCCTCAGGATGCCTGGGCTGGATGCGTAGCCCAACGTGCGGAGGAGTTCTCCGATGGTGGCCGTTCCCCCGAAGAGATACACACCGACACCGTAGATGGTGGCCGAAGAGACTATCCATCCGATCAGCGATCCGATGATGCTCCCGATGATGCCTGAGAGCAGGTTTCCTCCTCCAGACAGAGCTGTTCCGATTGCTGCGCAGAGAGCGGTGAGCGCCACAACGATCAATGCCTCTGTGGTGGCGTTCTCATCTGCCTCC
>JAKLPW010000112.1 GCA_022013675.1 Anaerolineae bacterium
AAGATGGCGTTGGATTCGGCGTTGTGGGCTATCTTAACGTCGTGAGCCTTGAAGATGGCTGGATCCCGAAGGGGATCAAGGTAGCTGCAATGGAACAGAATAAGGTCCGGGCCCAGGAACCCAATGTCCTCCAGGTAGCGGGTGGGACGCTTTCCGAAGCGTCGCGTTGTGTCGAAAGTATGCCAGCGGTCGTCCGCCATGTGCATCATGAGCCCGGATCCAAGACGAGTTGCTTCTTCCCGCACTTGCTGCAGCAACTCCATCGAGCACGTGAATGTAGTGTGCACTCCAAGGCGACCCTGGACGCGGCCGCCACGCTTCTTGGCTTTCTGGAAGAACCTGACGTTCTCCTCCAGGCCGAGTCGGGCGTTTTCTGGGCTGATTCGTCCTGTGACTTCGAAAGACAACACGGCGCGAATGCCCGATTCGGTCGCGCCACGATCAACTGCGTCGAGCGCTCCTGGCAGGGCATAGGAACCCTCGGCAGTATCCGTTGTGGTGGTGATACCGCTGCGGATGTTGCCCAGACAGTTAGCCAGGGTGCCGATGTACATCTGCTCTCGTGTGACCCTATCTTCTAGCAAGGGGAGCCAGAAGCGCTCCATCCAGGAGATGAATGAGAAATCGGCGTTGTCGAAACCTGAGTAAGGAATACTGCGTACCACGGCGCTGTAAAGGTGATTGTGGCAGCTAATGAATCCGGGTATCACTATTTGCCCCGAGGCATCAATAACCTGACATTCGGAGGTCTTGGCTTGTATCTCTTTCGCCGGGCCGATCTCAGCGATGACGTCGTCCTCGATCCGAATGTTGCCGTTGCGATAGATGGTGCGCGCCCCGTCCATTGTGACGACCAACCCATTCTTGATCAGTAGCTTGTTCATGTTTACTCCTTACTGGGCTTGATGGACCTCCCGTAGCTCTTGTAGGCCTCTCTTGGCCCCATCCAGGAGCAGGCCGAGGTCAGTTGAATACATGATGATCTGCATGCCCCTGGCCATCCACTCTTTGAGAACGTCCAGATTGCCTGTATGCATACCAGAGGCGATCCCAAGTTGGCGGCAAGTGTCCACGACTTTTTGAATGCTCTCTGCGATGACGGGGTTGGACATATCTGGTGGCAAACCATAGGATAACGCCAGATCGATAGGCCCCATAATCGCCCCGTCAACACCCTTCACCGATAGTATACTCTCGATGTCTTCGATAGCTTGCTTGCGCTCGATTTGTAGGATGACCAGGTTGTCGCTATTTGCCTGCCGGCAGAATTCCAGCACTGGCTCCGGTTGATAGTCCGAGTGACCCTTCAGTACGGAGCAGCCGCGCTGCCCTTGCGGGGGGAATTTGGCGTATTGGACGATCTCCTCTACCTGCGCGCGGGTTTCGATGCGGGGCACCATGATGCCTTGTGCTCCAGCGTCCAGCACTCGGGCGATGAGATGATACTGGTCGTCGGGAACGCGCACCAGAGGAGTGATATCCGATAGCCGAGCAACCTTGATGAGATCGGCCACGGTCTCCATATTGTACGCGCCGTGCTCCATGTCGAAGAAGACGAAATCGAAGCCGGCGGTGGCCATCAGTTGCGCGATAGCTGAGGAGCGCATCTCCTGGATCATTATACCATAGATGGCTCTGCCTTGTTGGAGTGCCCGGCGGACCTTGTTCTTTCTCATAAGCCTCTTCTTACTCCTGTGTTGAGATAGTACGTCTGCGATCCCAGACTTGCGGGTCGGCGAGGAAAGGGGGACGCTCTCCACGCAGCACCTGTAATACCTGCTGTACGACACCAATGCCCATTCTGGCACGGCCTTCATCAGTGAAGCTGCTGAGATGTGGAGTAGCCACGACATTGTCCATGGAGAGAAGAGGGTTGTCTGGCTCGGGTGGCTCCGGGTCGAAAACGTCCAGACCTGCTCCCGCGATGCGGCCTTCTTGCAGGGCCCGAATGAGAGCCTTCTCATCTACTACGGCCCCCCGAGAGGTGTTGATGAGATAGGCGGTGGGTTTCATGGCGGCTATCTCGGCTTCCCCGATCAGGCTGCGTGTCTTAGGGATGAGAGGCGTATGAATGGAAACGAAGTCTGCTTCTGACATCATCTCAAGTAGGTCATGGCAAAGGGTGACTTCCATCGAGGCTGCTTGCTCTTCGCTGGCGTTTGGGTCGTAGGCAAGCACTCGCATGTCGAGACACTGGCGGCACATTTGGGCGACGCGTGACCCGATGTGACCGAGGCCCACAATGCCGAGCGTCTTGCCCCTGGACTCTGTGCCAACTATGCGGGAACGAATACCGAAATCGCCATCGCGCAAGGCCGTGACTGCTACGTACATCTTCTTGGCCAGCATCAGCATGAGGCAGAGTACGTGCTCTGCCACCGATTCCGTCGGGGCCGCAGGAGTATAGACCACAGGTATGCCGGCCTGACTGGCCGCTTCGACGTCTACGCTGTCAACGCCTGCCCCGGGACGTCCGATTACCTCCAAGAACGCGGCGATGTCGATCTCGTGCTGCGAGATCCGGAACCTGGTGGATAGGATGGCAGCACTGGCGCCGGACAGTGCTTGCCTGAGTTCCTGCAATGGCGCGTCGTACATGGGCAGCACGGTGACCTCGCGGCGCAAAATGGCGAGCGCATCAGGGTGGATGGTGTTGTCAAGTAAGACGGTTTTCACAGGTGGCAAGCTCCTTTGTAGACGGCAGACGAGTATCTAAATGAGCGACGAGAAGGATGATCAAGTGTGTTTGTGTTTCTGATAGAGCTGCTCTGTCTGGTCTAACAGAACACGCATGGCTGCTTCTGCTTTCGCCGGCTCTTGCTCAACGATGGCTTCGAGCACTCGACGATGGTTTTCCATGCCTGCCTTGGTGTGGGGGACTACCCTGATGAACCCGTCCACGACTGCATAGAGACTCTCAGCAAGAAGGCAGAGCAGCGAGTTACCAGCGGCTTCGGCTATCGCAAGATGGAAGCGGATGTCCAGCTCCTCCAAACGGTTCAGGTCACGTGTTTCCCAACTCTCCATGATGCCTTCAAACAACGTAACCATGCCTGCGATCTGTTCCGGGGTTGCCCGTTGGGCTGCGTAGGAAGCCACGCTGAGATCGATGACCCGGCGTGCCTCCATAAGCTCCCGGGTTTCGTCTTCCTGCAAGAGCAGTGCCCAGTCGAATCGCTTCACAAGGTAGTCGCTGGAGTGGTTGCAGACGAACGTGCCAAGGCCGCGTTTGACCTCGATGACACCGATTGCAGCCAGAGTGTGCAGGGCCTCCCGGAGCGAGGACAGGCTGACACCCAATTGGGAGGCGAGTTCCCGCTGAGGTGGTAGCGGATCGCCAGGCCTTAGAGTGTGGGAAGAGATAAGCTCGAGGATACGTTCCGAGACCATATCGGAAACGGCGCGGACCTCAATCACCTGGGTGACCTGTGGCAGTGCTCTGTCGCGAGTCATCTTGAATTCCACCGTTCGGGTGTTCAGGAGTTCGGAACTGTTACTATTGTACTCCATTAAAGGGGACTTGTCAAGGATTTTGAGAAGTGAATTCGTTCCGTGTGTGGATCGAGGTGACTTGAGGCAGGTCTTGGTGACATGGCTGGTTGCTCTCGGGATCTCGGGGTCAGGGCACTTGGTGCCGCACGACGTCTCATCCGCTTCTATGGCGGGCTGGACTCTGCCGCCAGACGACCGCTGAATCTCTGGATCGGCGCTCTGGGGTAGCGCACCTGGATGGAGGAGTTTGGAACGGGTGAGATTTGGAGGGTTCAGACAAATCTGGTAGACTATCTTTCTAGCTTATGTGATGAAGTGGGCTTTCTGTTTGGTGGCTTCAATGGGGCTACGATAGTGTGGAGACATAGATGACTCCCATACACACCATCCCCTAGAAGCGACGTAGAAGGTGGGTTGTGATGCGGGGTTAGAGAATACTCTACATACGATTCATTGGGAGAGAAGTATGAAATCCCTTCTTCTGTTTCTGAAAGGCATTGCTGTCGGGATATCCAATGTGATTCCTGGTGTCAGTGCCGGTACCCTTCTGGTGTTGCTCGGCATATACGATCAATTGATAGAGGCGGTTGGCAGTTTCCTGACGAATGGAGCCCGGAGAAAGGAGTACTTCCGGTTCTTACTGCCTTTGGTACTGGGAGCCGTCGGCGGAGTCCTTGCTTTCGCGAATCTGATCTCCTTCTTGCTGGAACAGCATCTGGTGCCGACGCAGTTTTTCTTCATCGGGCTCATTCTTGGCAGCATTCCCACCGTGCTCAGGATGCATCACGACATGAGACCCTCTGTCGTCAGGGTAGTGGCCTTCGGCCTGGCAGTGGGGCTGGTGGTTCTGCTGTCGGCGGGAGAGCGGCACGGCAGCGGGGGATACTTCGCTGCTGATACCCCGGCGCTACTGGCTCTCTCTTTGTTCGTTGGAGTTGGTTTCTTTGCGGGAGGCGCGATGGTGACGCCAGGGGTGAGCGGGGCGTATATTTTCTTGCTGACAGGTACCTACGGGCCGATTGTGCAGGCGCTTGCATCCTTGACTCGGCCTCCCGTTCACTGGGGAGTGATCGTTGCGGTGTCTGGCGGAGCAGCGCTAGGCATCTTGATCTGCTCCAGGTTAATTGATCTGGCTCTGAAGAAGTACCCTGCCGTGACTTTCTATGCTATCCTGGGATTGATCTGTGGCTCGTTTGTCGGCCTATGGCCAGCAGACCTGGATCTTTCCGCATCGTCTCTCGTCGGCATACCGACTTTTGCATGCGGTGCCATGATCGCCTACATGCTCAGGAAACCGGTAAGGAACGGAGTTGAACGATAGTGGTTAGCTGCTAGCGATTTGGGTTTGGGAGCTTGGCTAGCGACTATTGCCGCTTGCGGATGGTGGGAATGATGGTTGATGGCGCTCGGGTAGAAGCAGGCGAGGGAGGCACGAGGGTGAGCGTCTGGTGGGCGGAGAAATAGGAAGGATACTCGAATGATAGTCCTGGCATACACCGCGCTGGCTGTAGTCATGGTCGTCTGTGCCATTGTGGCTGTGGTGTCGAAGAATTTGCTGCGTGCTGCTATTGCGCTGGGGGTGGGAAGCGCGACTCTGGCAGTCATCTTCTTCCTGCTAGACGCGCCCTATGCCGGGGGCTTCGAGCTGAGTGTAGGGGCAGGACTGGTCAGTGTGCTTTTCATCGTGGCTATCAGCCTGAGTGAAGCGATGCGGGGAGGACCCCGTGAACCGTGAATACGTCGTATGGGCCACAGCAGTGATCGTGCTCTTGCTGGGGGAGTGTTAATCGGCCGACATTTCATGACACTTCTCGGCGAGACCGATGCGACAGCATTCCGTCGGTGGTTCTGAGAGAGCCGCGGTCTCGATCTGGTGGCGCAAGTGGGGCTGATCTTCGGCGGAGTTCTGAGCGGCTGGCATTGCTATGAGACGGGAAGTGACCAAATCTAAGGAGGACGATGGTGTATGAGGGCGGGAAAGGATGGACGAGGGGGGCTGTGATGGTCAAGTGGTTGCGCTGGCTCACCCTGGCCCTGGTGATGATGCTGACTGCTTTGTCATCGCCGCTCCAGGCTGAAGCAGAGAGGCACGTCCAGGTACTGACGGTGAAGGGGGTCATCAATCCTCTCACCGCCGGTTACCTGACCCGAGCCCTGAAACTGGCGGAGGCAGAAGAGGCAACAGCCGTGGTGGTGCAACTGGACACCCCGGGCGGGCTGGACAGTGCCATGCGGGAGATGACCCAGGCCATGCTGAACAGTCCCTTGCCGGTGGTGGTCTACGTGGCCCCGGCGGGGGCGCGGGCAGCCTCGGCGGGGCTGTTCATCACCCTGGCGGCCCACGTGGCAGCCATGGCCCCCGGCACCAACATCGGCGCTGCTCATCCGGTGGCGCTGGGAGGTGAGGTCGAGCCAGCGATGGTCGAAAAAATGGTCAGCGACGCGGCGGCCACCGCCCGCGCCCTGGCCGAGCAGCGGGGCCGGGACCCGGAATGGGCCGAGAAGGCGGTGCGGGAAAGCCTCTCCATGACCGCCAGCGAGGCGCTGGA
>JAKLPW010000113.1 GCA_022013675.1 Anaerolineae bacterium
AGGGGGAACCCCAGGTTCATAGGGCGAGCTTCGGCTCGCCCGCGAGCCACCAATGCCATTGTTGCCGGTGGAGCATTGGCGTGTGTGCTATGGGGGACTCTTCCCCGTCAGGAGAGGAATAGATGCTATTGGGCAAAGTGGTCGGCACGGTGGTGTCCACTCGCAAGGACCCCAAGATCGAGGGCCTGAGGTTCATGATCGTCAAACAGATTGACGTCGAGGGAGTTGAAACGGGCAACTACGTCATCGCAGCCGATGCGGTTGGTGCTGGAGTTGGAGAGATAGTGCTTTATGCTACTGGTAGCAGTGCCCGTCAGACTGTCCTCACGGATCGCCGCCCCATCGACGGCGTGATCATGGCCATCGTGGACATGTGGGAAGTGGGTGGTGCGATGAAGTACCACAAGTATCGCGAAGTGGGCGAAGGTGATGAGGCCTGATGGTGCTTGATGAACAACGCATAAACGCTATCGTGCAGCGGGTGGTAAGCCGTCTTCGGCAGGAATCACCGGTGGCGGTGGATGCTCCCTCGGTACCTGTACCGCTGGTACCTGTGCCGCGGGTGCCTGATCCGCCGGTGCCCGCGAAACCGATCCAGAATGGGCACGTCCCGCCTGCGACTGGTGACTATGGCGTCTTTCCAGACGTGGATGCCGCCGTGGCGGCAGCGCAGGAGGCCCAGAAGCGTTTGGTTGCCATGTCCATGGAAGAACGGCAAGAGATCATTGGAGCCATGCGCACCGTGTCCATAGAGAATGCCGAAGTGCTGGCCCGTATGGCTGCGGAAGAGACGGGCATGGGACGCTGGGAGGACAAACTCAAGAAGAACCTTCTGGTTGCCAGAAAAACGCCTGGCCCAGAGGTGCTAAGACCTGAGGCGTGGAGCGGAGACAAGGGCCTGACGCTGGTCGAATGGGCTCCCTATGGAGTCATCGGGGGTATCAGTCCCAGCACTAACCCCACTTCCACCGTCATCTGCAATACCATCGGCATGTTGGCGGCGGGGAACTCAGTTGTTTACAATGCCCATCCAGGAGCCAAGGATGTAACGGTCAAGACCATTCAGATGCTGAACAGGGCCATAATCGGTGTAGGTGGGCCTCCCAATCTCATCGCTACCATTCCTGGCCCCACGATAGAGAGCGCTCAATATATCATGAAGCACCCGGGCATCCGGCTGTTGGCAGTGACCGGCGGACCGGGAGTGGTTCGGGTGGCGATGGAAAGTGGCAAGAAGGCCATCTGTGCTGGTCCAGGCAACCCTCCAGTGGTAGTGGACGAGACCGCCGATATCGACCAGGCTGCCAGGGACATCATCACAGGCGCGTCGTTCGATAACAATCTGGTGTGTGTACTGGAGAAGGAGATCATCGCCGTAGACGTCATCGCCGATCATCTTAAAGCCGCCATGGTAGCTAATGGCGTGCGCGAGCTGACGAGCTGGGAGATGAAACGCTTGGAGAAAGTGATCTTCAAGGAGATACGTCCTGGCCCTGAGGAGAGTGTGATCAACAAAGCTTTCGTGGGGAAGAATCTATCGGTTATCCTGCGAGAGATCGGCATAGGAGTGGATGACTCCGTGCGGTTGGCGTTGGTGGAGGTGGATCGCAACCACCCACTGGTCTGGACTGAGCAGTTGATGCCCGTCATCCCCTTGGTGCGAGTGAGAAGCGCTGACGAGGCTATAGACTTGGCCATTGAAGCGGAGGGAGGACGGGGGCACACGGCTGTGATGCATTCCAAGCATCTTGATCACCTCAGCCGGATGGCGCGTGAGATCAACACGAGCATCTTTATTAAGAATGGGCCCTCATTGGCGGGACTGGGCTTCGGAGGAGAGGGGTTCACCTCCTTCTCTATTGCCAGCCCGACCGGGGAAGGGGTAACGAACCCCATCAGTTTCTCACGTATCCGCCGCTGCACGTTGGTGGACTCCTTCAGGATCGTCTAGTTGTTCGGGACTGGGTGGAGGAGATTTATCCCTGGTGAACTAAGGTAATGTATGAACAAGATCGTCGCTAATGTGCGCGCAGCGGGTGTGGTAGGAGCCGGCGGAGCAGGCTTCCCCACACACGTCAAACTGAACAGCAAGGTAGATACAGTAGTCGCCAATGGGGCCGAGTGCGAGCCTCTTCTGAGGGCTGACCGGTATCTGATGACTCGTCATGCACATCAGGTCGTGAAGGGATTGCGTCTGGTCATGCAGGCCACGGGTGCCCCGCGCGGCATCATTGCCCTGAAGAGAGAGTACGGAGAGGCCTTAGAGGCTCTAGGTGCAGTGGTGCGGGACTGCTCAGACATAAGGCTACACCTGATGAAGAGTTACTATCCGGCGGGGGATGAGTTCCTTCTGGTATACGACGCCACGGGGCGTCAGGTGCCCGAAGGTGGTATCCCGCTGGAAGTGAGCGTCGTGGTGCAGAATGTGGGCACGCTGTATAACGTCGCTCAGGCTCAAAAAGATGTCCCGGTGACGCATCGCTGGCTGACAGTCAGTGGTGAAGTAAGAGAGCCCAAGGTACTCTGTGTCCCCATTGGGACTTCTTTCGAGCAGGTGATTTCCTGGGCGGGTGGGTACGCGTCTCCTCAGGAAGAGCTGGCCTTGGTGGCTGGTGGGCCGATGATGGGGCTGGTAGTCTCCCCGACCGATGTGGTGACCAAGACGACCAGCGGGCTATTGGGTCTGCCGCAGCAGGGGCCGGTTGTTAGCTGGATGACCAGGCCCCTGGCACTCGCCGTGCGTCGTGGGCGTTCGACCTGCGATCAATGCCGAGATTGCACCGATCTGTGCCCCCGCTATTTGCTGGGACACGAACTGCAGCCGCATGAGATTATGCGTTCCATCAACTATGGTCTGGACTGGCCGACCAGCATCATCACCGCCGCCGTGCTGTGTTGCGAGTGCCGTCTGTGCGAGGCTTATGCCTGCCCGTTGGGCCTGTCTCCTATGCTGTACTATCGCGAGGTCAAGCGCCAACTGGCTGAGATGGGTTGGAAGAACGAGGTACACCGCCGCAAGGAGTACGCGGCACATGTCATGCGCGAGTATCGACACGTCCCTGTTCGCCGTCTCGTAGACAGACTAGGACTGACGAAATACGTGAGGATGGCCGTGCCATCCGATGAGAGAGAATACGTGCCTGGCGTGGTGCATATCCCCTTGAAGCAGCACATCGGCTCTCCTTCGCAGCCAGTAGTCAAAGCTGGCGACAAGATCAGGGTAGGTGATCTCATCGCTGCGATTCCAGAAGAGGCGCTGGGGGCGAACCTGCATGCCTCCCTGGCGGGCGTCGTCCGTCAGATAACAGAGGGGTACGTAGTCATCGAGCGCGAGTAGGAGAGCGAGAAGTGAAACCAGCCATCGGGTTGATCGAGTTCAACAGCATTGCTCAAGGGATCATGACTGGCGACGCAATGGTTAAGCGAGCCGAGGTTGATCTGTTGGAGGCTCGGACCATCTGCCCGGGCAAATACATGGTGCTCATCGGTGGGAACACCGGGGAGGTGGGTGAGTCCATGGAATCGGGGATCGAGGTAGGGGCTGACACAATTGTGGACAAGCTCTTCCTGCCTAACGTACACCCCTCGATCTTCCCGGCCATCGTTGGTGCCGTGGAAACGGAGGAAGTCGAGGCTTTAGGGATCATCGAGACCATCAGCGTGGCGTCTACCATCATCGCAGCGGATGCCGCAGCCAAGGCCGCCGATGTGACACTCGTAGAACTGCGCCTGGCCAACGGGCTGGGGGGCAAGTCTTTCGTGCTCATCGTTGGTGACGTTCCCAATGTGGAGGCCGCCGTTGAGGCAGGTGTGGACTTGATCAAAGATGAGGGCTTATTGATTCGTAGGGTGATCATCCCGCAGCTACATGAGGACATGCGGCAGAAAATCGCATAGGGGTGGGCTCTGTCAGACGCCAGACTCAAAGGGATTGGGTAACATGCAACTGGGAAGAGTGATCGGCACAGTAGTGGCCACAGAGAAGCACGCGGCCCTCAAGGGCATTAAGTTGCTCATCGTGCAGCCACTGGATGAATACGAGGAACCGATAGACCAGCCGGTGGTGACAGTGGATGGAACCGCTATGGCCGGACCGGGCGAACTCATATGGATGATCGGTGGCCGGGAGGGAGCCTTGGTACTGGAGGATTGGTTTACGCCGGTTGATCATGGCATCCTGGGGATTGTGGATGAGATATATGTCTCGGTGGATCGGGATCATCGGAAGGTGGATTTCTAGATGTATCTTGGCAAGGTCATCGGCAACATAGTGTCAACCATCAAGCACGAGGATTACCGAGGCCACAAGCTGATGCTTGTGCAGCCGGTGACCCCCGAGGGTGACCCCTGGAAAGCCAGCCTCATTGCTGTGGATCTGGTAGGAGCCGGCCCTGGGGAGACTGTCATGTTCGTGAACGAGGGGAACTCTGCGCGTCAGCTTCTTGGACTGGGAAACGAGGGTCCGGCGCGGGCAGTTATCGTGGGCATTGTAGACGAGGTAGAACTTGCGGAGGAGACCGAGCAGCGGTTGCGAGAGATGAAACCGATGGTCCGGGATGACCGACTGGGCTGGGAAGGGTCGTGACGCTGAACCTGGGGGAGTATGAGGGTTTGGGGATGTAGTGGTCGGGGGGCACTTGACGACGTATAGGGACCGAATGACTGAGCATGATCTGAGAGCGGAGATCGTCCGCGTTAGTCGCTTGCTGTGGGAGAAGGGTTTCGTCGCCGCCACTGACGGGAACGTCTCCGCGCGCCTGGGAAGCGACAGGATCATCATCACGCCTAGCGGTTTCAGCAAGGGCTTCATCGAGCCTGAGCATCTCATTGTTACGGACATGGATGGTAAGCTTATCCCTTCGTATGAGCGGGGTCGCAGGGACCTGCGGCCATCGTCGGAGATGCCTCTGCACCTGGAAGCATATCGCCAGCGGCCGGACGTGCAGGCCGTGGTCCACGCACATCCCCCCATCACCGTGGCTTTCACTATAGCCGGCATCTCTTTGGCTCAGTGTCTGCTTCCAGAGGTCGTCGTATCTCTAGGCAGCATCCAGACTACGGCTTACGCGACGCCCGGCACCCCGGAAGGGGCTGGAGTTGTCCGCGACTTGATTCGCACCCACGATGCGCTGGTGCTGGATCACCATGGAGCCGTCACCGTGGGGAAGACGGTTTTCGACGCTTACATGAAGATGGAGAAAGTAGAACACACAGCAGAAAT
>JAKLPW010000114.1 GCA_022013675.1 Anaerolineae bacterium
CGCCTTCGACTACCACGTCCTGCGACCCAGGCCTGCCCTGAGCCGTCGCCCTGAGCCTGTCGAAGGGCCTGGCGACGACCGCCCGGCCATCATCGTGCGCCGCGCCCACCCCGGCGAGCAGATGGAGACCCTCGACGGAGAGCTGCGCACCTTCGACCAGGAGATGCTGCTCATCACCGACGGAGGCGGCCCCGTGGCGGTGGCCGGCGTGATGGGTGGACTGGACAGTGAAGTCACCGAGGCCACAGCAGATGTCCTCCTGGAAGCGGCCAACTTCAATTTCCTCAACGTCCGCCGCACCTCCCGTCTGCTGGGACTGGCCAGCGATGCCAGCCAGCGGTTCGGGCGGCGGGTGGATCCGGAGTTGACAGTGAAGGCCGCAGCGCGGGCGGCCCACCTGATGGCTGAACTGTGCGGCGGCGCGGTTGTTCCCGTCATCGGCGACCTGTACCCCGGCCGCCAGCCGCAGCGGGCGATCGAATTCGCCCCCGCCTACGCCGCCCGTGTCCTGGGCGTCGAAATCCCAACCGATGAGATGGTGCGCATCCTAACCTCCCTGGAATTCCAGGTCGAACAAGCTGCCGATCTCCAATCCTTCGACTACGCTCAGGACAGGTCTCCAATCTCCAATATCCAATATCAAGTCACTCCCCCCTCCCACCGCCTGGACGTCACGCGCCCCATAGACCTGGTCGAGGAGGTGGGGCGCATCTGGGGATACGACCGTTTCCCGACGACGCTCTTACGCGACGAACTGCCGCCGCAGCGAGCCAACCCCCGCCTGGAAGGGGCCGAGCGCGTGCGCGATCTCCTGGTCAGTTGTGGGCTGGACGAGGTCATCACCTACTCGCTGGTGCCCCCCCCTAGCCCCCCCCGATTTCGGGAGGGGGATGGAGGAGGGCTACGCGTGCTCAACCCCCTCTCCGCCGAGCGGGCCTACATGCGGCAGACGTTGCTCCCCGCCCTGTTCCACACCACCCGCGAGAACCTGCGCTTCCTCGACCGGGTGGCCATCTTCGAGATCGGCGCGGTTTTCCTGTCGGTGGAGGGGCAAACGCTACCCGACGAGCCGCTCCGGCTGGGCATAGTGATGACCGGCCCCCGCGAGCCTCGCTCGTGGCTGGAGGGGCAGGACAGCACGCCCATGGGCTTCTACGACCTCAAGGGAGTGGTGGAGACGTTGCTGGACGGGTTGGGGCTGGAGGGGGCGTTCGAGCCGGGCGATCATCCCGCCTTCCCCCCGGGCCGCTGTGCCCAGGTAAGTGTTGGGGATGGTGTGGTGGGCGTGATGGGGGAACTGCACCCAGCGGTGCGGGAGGAGTTCGACCTGCCGGCGCAGCCCGTCTGCGCGCTGGAGTTCGACCTGGAGGCTCTGTTGGCCCAGGTGGGTGCAGTACGCACTATGCAACCCATCCCTCGCTTCCCCTCCGTGAGCCAGGACTTGGCCGTGGTCGTTGATGAGGACTTACCAGCCCAGCAGGTACAAGAGGCCATAGTCGAGGCCGGCGGCAAGCTTCTGCGTCAGGTAGAACTCTTCGACCTGTACCGGGGCGAGCAGATCCCGCCTGGTAAGAAAAGCCTGGCCTACTCCCTGACCTACCAGGCCGAGGATCGGACTCTGACCGATGACGAAGTGGCTAAGGTGCAGGAGCGCATCGTGCGGCGCCTGGCCGAGGAACTAGGGGCCGAGTTACGAGCTTGACTGAACACTGAACACTGAACACTGAACACTGAATACTGGCTCATTAAGGAGGATTTCGATGGCTGTGAGAGACTTCCCCGGCAGGGGCAAGGTGGCCGTACTCAAGACCACCCCTGATACGGTGCTAGAAGACTATCGCCAGTTGATGCATCTGGCAGGTTATCAAGAAGCTCTACCCAAAGATGTGGAGACCATCCTCAAGATCAACGTCTCCTGGCAGACCTGGTACCCGGCCTGCTCTACCGTGCCCTGGCAGTTGGAGGGCGTGATCAAAACCATGCAGGACGATGGCTACCGAGACCTCATCGGTGCCCAGAATCGCACCGTGGTGGTTGATGCCTACGTGGCCGAGCGCGACAACAAGCACAAGATCATCGTGGATCAATACGGGGTGAAAAACGTCCACCTCTACGAGCCTCAAGTGGAGTGGGTGGTCTATGAGCCGAAAGCACCCATGCTGGTGCTGGACCGCATCTACCCCGAAGGGATCAAGATCCCCAAGATGTTCATTGGCAAGAACATCATTCAACTGCCAACGGTCAAAACCCACGTTTTCACCGTGATCACTGGGGCCATGAAGAACGCTTTCGGCGGGTTGCTCTCTGAGAAGCGCCACTGGACTCACGCCGTCATAGACGAGACCATTGTGGATCTTCTGACCATTCAGCATGAGATCCATCCCGGCATCTTCGCTGTGATGGACGGCACCTTTGCCGGCGACGGGCCGGGTCCCCGAG
>JAKLPW010000115.1 GCA_022013675.1 Anaerolineae bacterium
GTCGACTTCCTGGCAGAAGTGGGGGCCTCAATGAGGGTTAGCGTGGTTTTCTCCGGGCGACCGGGTTCCGGAAAAACGACCTGGCTTAACGCATTCTCCCGCCATTTGCCGCCCTATGCTCAGGTCTCTGTAGTGGAGACCTTCCATGAGCTTCAGCCCCAGGTGGCGCATCACCATCATCTGGTTGTGGAAGAAGAGACGACCGAGATGAGCGAGGCTATCAACACCTGTGTCCTCCGCATGCGCCCGGACGTCTTGATGATTGGCGAGGTGGTTTCCGGTGAGGCCATGCAGTACGTCTTGGCCCTTAACCTGGGAATCGTTAGCCACACCACTACTCACTCGCAGAGTGCACGGATGGCCCTGGCCCGTTTGGAGGGGCTGGCGAGTAGAAATACCTCTGTTGAGGAGCTTCGTCCGATTATCGGCTCCGGCCTGGGATTGGTCGTGCACCTGACCAAGGAATATGATTTTGAGCGCCGCCAGTACGTGCGGTATATGCAGGAGATACTTGCCGTGAAGGGTTATTCCAATGGACAGTATCAATTGGAGGTGCTGAAGCGACGCGAGGGGGATAGCTACACTCCGCTTCAAGGGGGCTTGGAGATCTTCCAATGAATCGGGACTTGCTCTTGCTTGCGGGACTGGGATTGGTGGGGGTTATGGTTATCCTTGCATTCCTGGATGACCTGGGCCGCCTAGCTCGCTCACCTATCCGGCGCCTTCGGGCGGTCATGGCACCTTATCTGACACGGATCGTCCTGGTGCCAGTGGGTGTCTCGACCTTGCTTGCCATTCTCTACCCAGGGATCTTGCTTAAGTTCTATTTCCTGGTGGCTGGTTGTCTGGTGGGCTGGTACTTGCTTCGCAAGAGCAGGCAGATGGAGGGAGAGGTGTCACTGCGTCAGATCTCGCAGATGATACTCGCCTTTCGTGGGGTCTACCAACTGCAGCCATCGGTTTTCTCCAGCTTGTCGGAAGTATCGAAGAAGCTGGCTCAGCCGTTGAAAGGCCTGAGTGACGCAATCGTGAAGACCTATTATCTGACTTCCTCAGCGGAAAGGGCTTTCGAAGAGTTTCGGACCAGAACCGACAATGTCTATTTGCATCAATTCGTCTACATCCTGGAGATGAGCGAAACGGCTCACCCGGAGGCGGTGGTCACTGCTCTCGATGGGTTCGCTGATCGCCTGAGACGGCACGTTGAATTGCGCCGAGTGGTGGATACCAGTCTGGCTTCCATTACGGGGCAGGTCAGTTTCCTGCAGATTCTCAGCCTTATCATCGTCTTTGCCGTTGGCGTTATTCCTGCCTTGAGCCAGGCATATAGCTCTCCGGTTGGCCAGTTGATGTTTGTGGTTATTGCAACCATCGGGTTGGGGGCGTCCTATTACATCGAGAGGAAAGTCAGTTCCCTGAAGGAGAGAATCAGGTGAGCGGTCCCCTTGTTGCGTTTGTGCTCATCCTCTGCTTTGTGGTTCTATTCATAGCGGCTGGTGGCCACTATGCTTTGAGGAGGGTATGGCGTTTTCAGCATGAGAGGCGCAGGGGTCGCAGGTCCCGATCAGGGCTCTTGCAGCATGATCCGGGGCAGGAGAGAAAGGCGCTCCCGGAAGATCTGAGAGACACCCGAGATTTTGCTTTCAATCTCCAATTAGGCACGTCGATGGAAGCAACCCTTTCCGGTGCTCTGGAGCAAACGGCGCATCAGTTTGCCTCCAGGAAGGGAATCTTTGGAGAGCGGCTTAAGAGACAGGTGGATGCCAAGCTGGCATCTTCACCAGAGGACGTCATCCAGGGGCTGGCTGAGGATTTCGATTCCTCCCATCTAAGGGAGTTGCTTGAACGACTCATCATGGCTCGCGAGGGTGGAGTGTCCTACGAACGCGCCCTATCCATTAGCGTGAACTCTATCGAGGAGGATATCCGCTCTCGGATAGAGATGGAGATTCAGGAGGCCCCAACCAAGCTGACTATTCCCATGGTTATGGGGATATTTGGCCCTCCGGTCATGATAGGCATGTTGCCTCTGATAGCCGGGATGTTGAGGGTTCTTTCAGAACACTGAGGAGGTGACATAAGAAGACGATGCAGTAACTGGATGATTGCAGTTGCATCAGGCACTTAGGGAAGAGGAGGCTTTTGTCTGCAGGGGTAGATGAAATCACAGGGAAGGCATGAAGGTTGCCAACTACCCGGAAGTTTGCCCCGGAATGGGAAGTGGTCTAGAATGGTGTCAGACTAAACTGGATAAGTGGAGGTAACTACAGTGATTACAGAACTAAAGAGATTTTTCGAGGATGAGACTGGGCCCGAACTCGTAGAATGGGCGGTCGTCACGGTGGTTCTCATTCTGGCAACTTTCGCCGTCCTACAGTTGATTGGAGGCGAATTGACCCGCATCTATAACAAAATCCTGGAAACGCTTGTAAGCATTGGTACGTAGTGCGTAACCGGGCGCAAACGCGCTCCCGGCGGATGGTGAGGGCAGCATCCCTATGTTGGCGCAAACAGGCGTAGGGATGCTTGCCCGCCATTTGGATGACGTGTTGCCCTGGGAGCTTGTGCCCTTGCGTTGCGTAAGTCACTCTGTCTCCGATCCGCGCTGTTCACTGCGATAGGTCCTGCCAACGAGTGGTTTGCCCTAAGCGTCCCATGTTCTAGCCTTATGCCTATTCGCGGGGTAAGCCGTTGAATCTGTAGTGTCGTCTATGAGTGGGACGAGTAACTGCTGTGTGGGGTTGAAGCGGAACATATGGAAACAATCGGGCGCTTTCTGGAAGATGAATCCGGTGCCGAGTTGGTCGAGTGGGCAGTCGTTACGGTGATTGTGCTCTTGACCACCCTGAGTGTCCTGAGCATCATCATGAAGGAGGGACTCCCGCAGTTCTTTGATCGCGTCATGGAGAACTTGGGATTCCATCGTGTTGCAGGATAGGCTGGGATAGCGATGATCTGGGATCTGGTAGTGAGGAATCGAAGCTACCGGCGGTTTCATCAGGAGTTCGCCATAGGGCGTGAGACAATGCGACAACTGGTTGATCTCGCCAGGCTTTCTGCGTCGGCAGCAAACATGCAGCCGCTGAAGTTCATCCTCTCCTGTGATCCTCAAAAGAATGCCTTGATATTCCCTCACCTTGGCTGGGCCGGATATCTCAAAGAGTGGTCTGGCCCATCTGATGGGGAAAGACCATCTGCGTATATCATCATACTTGGGGACGTGGAGATAAGGGGGTCTTTTGGTTGCGACCATGGGATAGCGGCTCAGAGCATTCTCCTGGGTGCGACAGAGCGAAGCCTGGGGGGCTGTATCATCGGCTCGGTACGGAGGAAGGAACTCCGAAAGGCTCTGAGTATACCGTCTCGCTATGAGATACTCCTTGTCTTGGCCCTCGGCAAGCCCAGGGAAATGGTAGTCATTGAGGAAGTCGGCCTCACTGGAGATATCAAGTACTGGCGCGACAGCGAAGGCGTACATCACGTACCCAAGCGATCCTTGGATGAACTCATCGTTGATCTGGCGGAGTAGTAGAAAGAGAGATCAGTAAGCTGACACCTTGGATATGGATACTCAAGACGACCATCAGCTTCTGGCTGATAGCCGTAGCTATCTGGGACGTTCGCAGAAGGAAGATACCCAACTGGTTAACGCTGCCTGTCATGTTAGCGGCCGGAGGGTACAGACTCTACGAGAAGCACTGGTCCCTGTTGATAGCCTGGGTCATCCTGTTCACTCTGTGGGAGATGCACATTATTGGCGGCGGGGATGCAAAACTGCTCATGGGCCTGTATGCCTTGTTCCCAGACCGCTCGTTCACCTTGATGTTGGCGGTGTCGGTTCTCATTACCAGTGTGCCCTACCTCATTGCCAAGTATAGGGGACACTCTCTGGCGTCATTGCTCAAGGGCGCTACTAACCGTGTCCGAACAGGAAATGCGTGGCCCACACGGGATGAGCTTCAGGAGCGCGGACGCTCTTTGGCCTGGACGTACTGTTTGCCTGGGATGGTGTACTTATGGCTTCTGTGGTGAGAAACAAGCGCGGGTCGATCATCACGCAATTTGCATTGCTGCTCCCCATTCTAGTTGTGCTTGTCCTCATGTCCTTCGAGGTCTGGCAGATCATCTCCGTGAAGAAATCGCTGCACATGGCTGCATACCAGGCTGCCAGGTACATTGCCTCCTTCCCGCACGAGCTGCGGGAGGGGAAGAACGTGACTACTGCGCAGAAGGCGAGAACTCTGATTGAGGAGAATCTAGTCGCCAATCCCTTGCTGGCAGATCGGCTGGACGAGATCGAGGTCTATGTATCTCCGCTGGGATGGGATTGTGGCGCAGAATTCGAGGTGGCGGTCGCTATTGTCTGGGAGACGAGTATGCCTTTTCTCGACCGTATCTGGCGTGGCACCCTAATCAGCAACTATACGGATCGCATTATCTGTCGTGAGTAGGTTGTGAAGGAGCACGTGTGGTGAGGCACTGGTGGCAGAGTGAGAGGGGCTCGCAAATCGTCCAGTTGGCGCTGGTCGTTCCGATCATGCTCCTGTTGCTGTATGGCTATTTTGAGGTCTGGCGGGTAATGCAGGCTCGTGACGCTTTGCAGGAAGGAGTCTTCCAGGCCGTGCTCTATTTCTCTACCTACGGCTATGATGAACCGGCGAAGGCTTTGCGGCCGGAGGCCTGGGATGTGGCTCGGGAGATCATCGCGGAGAACGTCCGGGGTACGGGCATCGTGGATGAGGAGGACCTGGCGGGCTTGGAGCTCTATATCACTTACGATCCTGCTCAATTGGAGTGCGACGACCTTTTCACCATTGAAGCTGTCTTGCCGCTGACTCTGCACTTCACACCTCTTGCTCGCAAGATGACTCTGCGGGAGCGACGGGTGGGCACCTACCAGTGCGAACCACCGGCTTTTGATCTTGAAGTGCAGTGGCCGCTCGATGGTTACGTGGGTTACCCGGGCGAGGTTCGCTTCTATCCAAATTGCTACACCTCACCCGTCCGGATTCAGGTGCGAGTCAAGAGCAACGGGGTCTTGCATTATGAGTCCCCCTGGTTTGCAGCCCCGTGTGCCCAACTAGTGGTACACGTCTTCCCTCCCGTGCCATCTGGTGGATGGGAGATCACTGTCTGTGCCCGAGGGGCGCGCAGCGAGCTCCCCGTGTGTGCGGAAGCAGTGAGAGGGTCCTGCCCTTAGCGTGCAGTAGGGAGTTCAGTCTTGAGAACGAAGAGATTGGTGAGTAGTCTCCGGTATCGTGAGCGGGGGGCCAGCACTGTAACCTACGCGTTGGTGCTTCCCCTCTTCATCCTGCTGGTCTTTGGGACCTTTGAGATTTGGCGTATTGTTTCCATTCGTCAGTCTATGGAGAGAGGTGTCTACAGAGCGGCTCGCTACCTCTCGCAGCACCACCTGCGCTATCAGGAGGCCTGGATTCTGGCACACGATGAGGTTGACGAGAACGCCTGGCTCATGAGTACGAACTCCGATAACCTGGAACTGATCACCACGCCCGCGGACCTGGCGATCCTGCAGCCTGGTGATAAGCTGGTTGTGGAAGTCCGTCTTCCGGTATATGTGGGTGATTTGGGCTTCTTCGATCTCTTTGAGAGAGGATCTCCTGCCTGGATCACCCTGAGAGCCCAATGCACAACTTTCATGGATTTCGTGGATGCCGAATGGGAAGCGTTGGACGAGGGTACGGCGTACTAACTGTCTTAGGATGGTTGACACCAAGCACCTCAGAGATCATGGATCTCTGGGGTGCTTGGTTGTTGAGATCGACAAATCCTCTCAGGTGCGTTGCACCTTGCTGAAGAAGCTAAAACCCTGGACAAAACGGCGGAATTGGAGTACAATGCTTTCACTTCAAAGGGGGAGGCTTTTCATGTCTGAATTGACTGATCTGTATGCGGAGATCGCCGTCTGTCAGCGTTGCGCCCTTAGTAGTGGGCGGAGGAACGCTGTTCCGGGTGAGGGCCCCGAGAATGCCGACATAATGTTCATAGGTGAGGCTCCAGGCTTCCATGAAGATCGTCAAGGGAGGCCCTTCGTAGGAGCGGCAGGACACTTCCTCAATGAACTGCTGGCCTCGATAGGACTCGGACGGGAGGACGTGTACATCTGCAATGTCCTCAAATGTCGCCCTCCCAATAACCAAGACCCCAAAGCCGAGGAAATCGAGGCTTGTAGGCCGTTCTTGGACCGGCAGATAGAGCTGGTAGCTCCCAAGATGATAGTCACTCTTGGGCGTTTCTCCATGGCACGTTGGTTCCCCAATGTGCGTATCTCCCGAATCCATGGGCAACCCAAGAAGATAGGGGGCGTGTTGTATTTGCCTATGTTCCACCCCGCGGCGGCACTACACCAGCCCCGCTATCGAGTTGATATCGAGCAAGACATGCTTAAAATCCCCCAGTTGCTGGCTCAGGCAGCTCAGTTGGTCGAGGATGAACTAGAGGAGAAGCCTGCGGCACAGTTGAACCTCTTCTAGCGAGCTGTATGGCTGTTACGTGGTGCAGGATGTCACAGGCGGTTTCGCAACAGTAATGTCGCTAACGGCGGGAGCGCATTTACTGCGTTCCTCTTTTGCTAGTAGGCTCTTGGACAGAGTATAGGAGATGCTCTCACTAGGATGCGGTACCCAGCACCTTTTGGGGAAGCTGCTGCCGTTAGATGGATTGTTTGTCAATGCTGCCATGGAGGAGTACTTCATGACAGGGAGTCAGTTAGATTATAGGAGGTTATGGTTTTGACAGAAGGAAAGCTACGCATTGCCATTCTGGGCGGCGCAGGAGAGATCGGCCGGAACATGATGGTGTTGGAATACGAAGAAAACATCATCATTATTGATGCCGGTATCATGTTTCCCGAGAATTACATGTTGGGCATAGATGTTGTTATCCCTGATCTAAGTTACGTAGTCGAGCGCAAAGATCGCGTACGTGCCATCATCGTCACTCATGGTCATTTGGATCATATCGGTGCTTTGCCATACTTGCTGGAGGAAGTGAAGGCCCCGCTCTACGCCACACCGTTGACTAGAGGGCTGATTGAAGTGAAGCTTAGAGAGCACGGTATTCGGGATGCTGAGATTCACACGATCGGTCCCCAGGATGTCCTCTCTTTTAATCCCTTCCGGATTGAGTTTTTTCGCGTAAGTCATAGCATACCTGATTGCGTGGGGCTGGCGATTAGCACTCCGGTGGGAATGATCGTCCATTCTGGGGATTTCAAGTTCGACCATAGCCCCGTGGATGGCGTCCGCACCGACTTTGCCAAGCTGGCGGAACTGGGCGGAAGAGGTGTCTTGCTGTTGATGTCGGACAGCACTAACGCAGAGACACCGGGTTATACCGTGTCGGAGAGCGCGATCCAGGAGAATTTCGACCGCGTTTTCGCCAATGCTGAGGGACGCGTGATAGTGGCAACTTTTGCCTCGAACATCTCCCGCGTGCAACAGATTAGCGAGACCGCCCTGCGTTACGGACGCCATGTAGCAGTGGTGGGCCGCAGCATGGTCAACAACGTGAAGATGGCGCAGGAACTGGGCTACCTGAATGTGCCTGATGGGGGTCTGATACCCATCAATGAGGCTGCGAACCTTCCCCACCGGAAGGTGGCATTGATATGCACGGGCAGCCAGGGGGAGCCTACCTCTGCGCTGGTGCGCATGTCGAGAGATGAATTCCGTTCGGTTCGAATTGTACCAGGCGACACCGTCATCGTATCCGCGACGCCTATCCCGGGGAATGAAGAGATGATCAACCGTACGCTGGACAATCTCTTCCGCCTGGGCGCTAATGTACACTACGACGAGTTGCTCAAGGTTCACGTTTCTGGGCACGCTGGCCAGGAAGAGCAGAAACTGATGATCAGCCTCATCAAACCCGAGTTTTTCGTGCCCATTCACGGCGAGTACCGTCATCTGATTTTGCACGCCCAACTGGCCCAGCAGGTAGGCATTCCAGAGGATAACACCATCATCATGGAAAGCGGTGATGTCCTGGAAATCGATGATGATTTTGCCCGCATTGTGGATAGGGTGTCGCGGGACTATGTCTTCGTGGATGGTCGTGGCGTGGGCGATGTGGGGGAAGTCGTTCTGGAAGATCGGAGGCTCCTGGCTGAGAATGGCTTCCTGGTGGCTTCAGTGACGCTGGATAGAATTAGCGGCAAGATCGTGGCCGGTCCCGAGATCATATCTCGTGGTTTCGTCTACGTGCGGGAATCGGAAGAGCTGTTGGAGCGTGCCAGGCAGGCGGTGGTCCGAGTTGTGGAACGGGGAGGCGATCGCGTTCTTCTCGGCAAGCGTATCAAAGATACCCTGACCCGTTTTGCTTACGAAGAGATCGGTCGCAGACCTGTTATCCTGCCTGTGGTACTCGAGGTGTAGGATGAGGCGGGTAGTATGCCGCAAGCCCCAGGTCAGGGGGGCGTTGCAGGTAGGCTGCGGAATCTATCGGGTGCAGGAGGCTTGCCGGCTTCCATGTAGTTACCAAGTCGGATTATGAGCAACTGTTGCCTAGCAGAAGTTCTAAAGTCTGTCGAAGTAGATAATAGCATGGGAGGCCACGGATGACACAGTACGCATTCTTTAAGGGAGAGTTCGTTCCAATAGAGGAAGCAAAAGTCAGTATCATGACTCATGCTTTCAATTACGGCACGGGATGCTTCGAGGGTATTCGGGGCTATTGGAATCAGGAAGAGGAACAGCTATACGTTTTCCGGCTGGTGGAACATTATCAGCGCTTGCAACGCTCCTCTCGTATCATTTTCATAGACCTGCCGTACAGCGCCGAGGAGTTGAGTGACCTGACGGTGAATCTGCTACGCATGAACCAACATCGCTCAGATACCTACGTTCGCCCTCTCGCATACAAGGCCACTGAGGGCATAGGTGTCCGGCTCCACGATCTGGAGGATGACTTCGCAATCTTTTCCGTGCCCTTAGGGCGGTATTTAGAGAAGGAAGAAGGAGCAAGCGTCTCTGTTTCCTCGTGGCGTCGTGTTGATGACAACGCCATTCCGGCCCGCGCCAAGATCACGGGGGCGTACATCAATTCTGCTCTGTGCAAGACAGAAGCGGTGTTAAATGGCTTCGATGAGGCTATTGTGCTTACCCAGGATGGGCATGTATCTGAGGGGAGCGCCGAGAACCTCTTCATCGTCCGTAGCGGAAAGCTGGTCACCCCCCCAGGTACGGACAACATCCTGGAGGGCATCACACGAGCCACCATCATGCAACTGGCGCGCGAGGAAATGGGCCTAGAGGTTGAGGAGCGCAAGATAGACCGTACCGAACTATATATAGCCGAAGAGGCTTTCTTCTGCGGCACAGGCGTGCAGGTGGCTGCCATTGTCGATGTGGATCGTAGGCGGGTGGGATCAGGGAAGATCGGGCCCGTGGTCTCTCGTTTGCGGGACATCTACTTTGACGTTGTGCGTGGCAAGGTAGAGAAGTACAAAGGGTGGTGCACACCCGTGTACGACAGGTAAGTTGGCACTCACGTGAAAGGCTGTGTCCTGCCTATCTGATCAGGTAGGATATGCAGGGGTGTTATCCTGAGCTAGTCGAAGGATACAAGCATTCTGGGAATTGTACCCTTGTACTCTTGGACCCTTCGACTGTGTTCAGGATGGGGGTTATTTTGCCAACTCAAGATGCGTGTTTCAGAAACTGTGGTCGTAGCAACGAACTATGGAGGTGAAGGTGAGCGGAGGATACTGGGGACGTGTGCTAAGGGTGGATCTCTCGACCGAAACTATCTCAATCGAGGAGATCGAGGAGCAGGTATACCGCAAGTACATAGGGGGCAGCGGGCTGGGGGCTCGTTTCCTCTTCGATGAGACCTCGTCCGCAACCGATCCCCTGGGGCCGGACAATCCTCTCATGTTCTTCGTTGGCCCGTTCACCGGAACTAAAGTCTCGTCATCAGATCGCTTCGCCGTTGTCGCCCGCTCCCCGCTCACAGGTCTGTGGGCAGAATCCGACTGTGGGGGGCGATGGGGTGGGAAATTGCATCGAGCAGGCTATGAGGGCATTATTATCACAGGACAAGCTAAGTCTCCCCTCTATCTTTCGATTGATGATGATCAAGTTGAACTGCGTGATGCCCGCCATCTTTGGGGATTGGATACCTACGATCTCGATCTGGGTGCAGAGATGGTATGCATCGGTCCGGCGGGAGAGAAGGGCATACTATATGCCGCTATCATGAATGGGGGGCAACATGCTCGCGCTGCCGGGCGTGCGGGCCTCGGGGCGGTGATGGGCGCGAAACGGCTCAAGGCCATCACCGTCAAGGGTTCCAAGCGAGTTCCTGTGCATGACCCGGATGGTTTGCTTGCCTCGGTCCGTCGGATGATCCCCACTATCCGGGTGAAGACTCTCGGAATGCACAGAGGTGGCACAGGGAGGGGAGTAGCGTACTACGAGAGAGTGGGAGACCTGCCGATACGTAATTGGACCCAGGGGCGCTGGCAAGAAGGAGCTGAGAAGATCACCGGGCAGACCATGACCGACACTATCCTCGTGGGACGCTATAGCTGTTGGAGATGTCCCATAGGATGTGGGCGTGTCGTGGAGGTGCTTGAAGGGCCATACGCGATCCCGAAGAGTGCCGGGCCGGAATATGAGACCCTGGCGGCCTTGGGCTCCCTCTGTCTGATTGATAATCTGGAAGCTATTGCCAAGATGAACGAAATCTGCAATCGCTACGGCATGGATACCATCACCGCTGGAGGAGTGATAGCCTATCTGATGGAAGCCAGGGAACGGGGGCTGATAGAGGATGGCCCCACTTGGGGCGATCCCGATTCCGCCATCGAGTGGCTTCACAGGATCGCGGCACAGGAAGATGATTTGGCCCGGCTCGCAGGCAGGGGGGTCAGGGCCATATCGGAGCGTCTCGGCGGGCGAGCTTTGGAGTTCGCCATGCATTGCAAGGGGCTGGAGTTCCCCATGCACGATCCCCGGGGCTTCTTTAGTTCAGCCCTGGGCTACGCTACATCCAATCGTGGAGCCTGCCATCTTCAGGCGTTCTCTCACGTCTTTGAGAGCGCCGTACCCGCTCCGGAGCTGGGATTCTCGGAGATCATGCCTCCCCATGGGGAAGAGCGCAAGGCGGAAATGGTAGCCAAGGCTCAGAACTGGATGGCGCTCTTCGACGCGTTGAAGCTCTGCAAGTTCACCATAATTGGGGGTGTACAGCCGAGCCACATGGTTGAGTGGCTGAATTGCATTACCGGTTGGAATATGAGCGCGGAGGAGTTGCTTCTGACGGGAGAGCGAATCTTCAATCTGAAGCGCATGTACAATGTCCGCCTGGGGATCAGTCGCAAGGATGACTGGCTGCCGCTTCGCATCCTGACGCACCGACGGGGCGAAGGCGGTTCGGCAGATACTTTGCCGCCATTGAATACCATGCTGGCTGATTATTATGCCTATCGAGGGTGGAGCGTGGAGGGTATTCCCTCTCCAGAACTCCTGGCATCTCTGGGTTTGGAAGACCTTATTTGATTGCTTGGCTGACCTGTGCTATACTGAGTCGTAGGAACTAACCGAATAACATTGCTGGGGGAGCCCTGAAGAGTGGGCTGAGAGAATGGCCGTTCGCCGCTTGAGTGCGAATGCTAAACGGCCGCTAACCCCTCGAACCTGACCTGGATAATGCCAGCGTAGGGAAGCTCATGGTGGAATTGCTGTGTGCAAGCCGCTGACTCTATCTGGGTCAGCGGCTTATTCTTTGGGTAGGATCCGGACGGAGGGAATTGGAGGCATGAGGGTCGTTGTCATCGCAAATGGGTCCATGGATGAGCAGCCTATCTATCACGATGTCGTTCGGGAAGCCGATCTGATCATCTGTGCTGACGGAGGTGCCAATATGGCCATGTCTCACGGTTGGCATCCGGACGTGCTGGTGGGAGACATGGACTCGGTTGCGCCAAATATTCTGGCAGAGTTGGAATCCTCTGGCTGTGCAGTGATGCGTCACTCTCCGCGCAAGGACGTGACGGATCTGGAGTTGGCTTTGACGGAAGCTGTGGAGAGAGGAGCGACCGAGATGGTTGTGCTCGGGGCCACAGGGGGGCGGGTTGACCATACTATCGCCAATGTGATGCTCCTGAGTATGCCTGTTCTGGTTGGCAGACGCGTCATGATCCTCGATGGCGACACGGAGATTGCGCTGATCCGAGACGTCGGTCGCGTTCGCGGTTGTCCGGGCGATACCGTTTCACTGATTCCAATTTGTGGAGATGCCCGAGGCGTCACGACGGAGGGACTGGAGTGGCAGCTCAGCGAGGGCACGCTCGCATTTGGGTACGCCCGTGGTGTGAGCAACGTGTTGACTGCTCCTATGGCTAGCATCTCTGTAAGAGACGGATTGCTGCTGGTAACTCATGCGCCTGTGCGTTACCCCTGGGCACCGGAGAAGACCGCATGACTGATCTGCGAAGAGACCTCGAAGCCCGGCGTACAGATTGCTCAGTACCGAGCGAGAATCCGTTCGATGCTGCCGCTCCGTTCTACGATGCCTGGTACGAGATGCCCCTGGGACGCCTGGTCGATGAGCTTGAAAAGGATCTGATCTATGGACTGGCGGCCCCCGTGGCAGGCGAGCGGGCTCTGGACGTGGGAACCGGTACGGGACACTTCGCCTTCGATCTGGCGCGGAGAGGTCTTAAAGTGACAGGTGTGGATATCTCGGGGGCAATGTTGAATGTGGCGCGGGCAAAAGGGGAGAGCGTTGCCCTGGTGACCGCCGATGCAGGTGAGCTGCCCTTTGAGGATTCTTCCTTTGATCTCGTCTTGTCGGTTACTAACCTGGAGTTCGTGTCTCAGCCAGAGAAGGCTCTCTCGGAAATGTGGCGCGTCACCTGTCCCGGGGGACGCATGGTTGTCGCTGTGCTCAATGCCTGGAGTCCCTGGGCCCGAGCCCGCCAGAGAGAGGCGCTGGAGCAGGATACTCCTTTCCGCTATGCGCACTTCTTTGCTCCTCGCGAGTTTGTCGGCAAGTTGCGCCATTACGGCCCGACCCGGTGGAACAGTTCGGTGTTCATTACGCCTGGTGGGCGTGGCCAGCGCCTGGCTTGGGCGCTGGAAAGAACCGGAAGGTTGGTGCTGCGGCCCTTTGGGGCTTTGTTGGTAGGGAGGGTTAGCAAAATGGGGTAAGTGCGCAAGTCAGTCTTTATCCCTTGGGGCAGGAGGATCTGGAGCCTGTCATCCAAGCCGTGTGGGCGGCGTTTCAACGCCGCGAAGTGGACTACGAAGTTGGGTCTATGAGCACCATTGCCTGGGGCGAGGATGCCAACGTGTTTGCTGCTCTGCAAGATGCATTCAAGGAGGCCGCCAAGTGTGGCCCTACGGTCATGGTGATCACACTCTCAAACGCCTGCCCGGTGCCGAAAGGGAGAACCGATGATTGAGGATCCCAGGAAGGGTGCGAGGAGGGGATGGGCTGTACCGTGGGAACGCTTGTCTCAGTATCTTCCTGCAGTCACGATGACCGTGCTGTTGCTGACCGTCTGGCAGGCCGCTACGATGATTTGGGATATCCAGAAATGGCTTTTGCCTTCTCCGGTTCAAATCGGAAGGGCCGCCGTTGAGGCTCGCCAGCTTCTTGGTCCTCATATCTGGCAAACGGCCAAGGAGACACTGCTGGGGTTCGCGGTGGCATTGGGAGCCGGTACCCTGTTGGCCCTGGCCATTGATTTCTCGCCTACGCTGCGCAGGGCCATCTATCCCCTGCTGGTCGTCTCTCAGACTATTCCGACCATCGCCATCGCGCCCTTGCTCGTCATCTGGCTGGGCTATGGTATCTGGCCCAAGATCATTGTGGTGGGATTGGTCTGCTTCTTTCCCATCGTGGTCAGCCTGGCCGATGGGCTCCGCAGTGCCGACCCGGATCTCATTGCCCTGCTTCAGTCTATGGGGGCTACGCGCAGGGATGTCTTCTTTAAAGTCCGTTGGCCCGGGGCGATGCCGGCCTTTTTCTCGGGAGTCAAGATCGCCATCACCTATAGCGTGATCGGTGCCATCATGGGCGAGTGGGTTGGTGCCAGTCGCGGTCTGGGGATCTTCATGCTGCGCGCGACGAATTCCTTTCGCACTGACTGGGTCTTCGTCGCCATCGGCATCATTGCCCTTATGAGTATCGTTCTCTTCCTGCTCGTAGCAGCCCTGGAGCGTGCTCTCTTGCCCTGGTATTACACTGCTGAGCGGGAAGAGCGTTGGGAGGAATTGTAGAGGCAAGTAGAAACAAGTAAAGACAAAAGGAGGTCAGTATGTACAAGAACAGGATAGTAGGACTAATTGCTGGGTTGGTTGTTGTGATGCTCGTGGTCGGGTGCGGGGTAGCGACACCGACGCCGTCTCTGTCTCCAGAAAAGGTAACCGTCTCTTTGGACTGGGTGCCAAATACCAATCACACCGGTCTATACGTGGCCTTGGACAAAGGCTGGTATGCCGATGAGGGCCTCGAAGTAGATATCCAGATACCGTCGGATCCTGCCGCGGCTCTCAAGCAGGTAGCCTCGGGGCATACCGAGTTCGGCATCAGTTTCCAGGAGGAGGTCACTATCGCGAGGGCCAATGAGATTCCCGTAGTTTCGCTGGCCGCCATCATCCAGCACAATACCTCGGCCTTTGCCTCGCTGAAGGAGAGCAACATCACTCGCCCCAAGGATTTCGAGGGGAGGAAGTATGCCTCCTATGGATTGCCTATCGAGAGACCTATCCTGGAGGGCCTGATGCGCTATGATGGTGGGGATATCAACAAGGTGGAATTCGTGGAAGTTGGCTTCGATGCCTATCCTGCGCTCATCGGCAAGAGGGTGGATGTGGCCTGGATCTTCCTGGCCTGGGATGGCGTGCAGGCAGAGATCATGGGCTACGATCTGAGTGTGATTCCCTTGTACAGAAGCTGTATCCCCGACTACTACACGCCGGTGATTGTGGCGGGCGAGAAGACCATCGCTGAAAGGCCGGATACGATAAGGCGTTTCATGGCAGCGACGACGAAGGGCTATGAATACGTCATTGCGCATCCGGAAGAGGCGGCGAAAATCCTCCTGAAACATTCCCCGGAGAGCGATCCTGAGTTGGTGCGCCGCAGCCAGGCCTGGCTTAGTCCAAGGTATCAGGACGATGCTCCTCGATGGGGCGATCAGAAACTGGAGACCTGGCGCAACTACGCTCAGTGGATGTACGAACGGGGGCTGCTGTCAGTGGCGATCGACCCTGAAGCGGCGTTCACCACGGCCTTCTTGCCGGAGTAGGGGGCACGGAATCACGAATCTCACGAATTGCCGAATGGCACGAATCCAGCCAGAATCAGAGAGAGTATTCGTGGAAATGGTGTATTAGTGCCATTTGTAATAAGTGGAAGGGCGGATGCTCTTGCAGAGACGAGACTGGGGGGCGGGCAGGTGGATAAACAGCGCGACGACAGTGGTGTGATAGGCGTGGGGGACAAGGTGGTACTCAGGGACGTGCGGAAGTCCTTTCGTGTGGATGGCCGCGTGACTGTGGCACTGGACGGGATCGACATGGTAGCGCGCGACAGGGAGTTTGTGACACTCATTGGTCCCAGCGGCTGTGGCAAGAGCACTCTGTTCAATATCATCTGTGGCCTGATGGAGCCAGAAGCGGGACAGGTGTGGCTGAATAGCCGCGTGGATGGCCGCCGTATTGGCACGGTCGGGTACATGCCGCAAAAGGACCTGCTACTCCCCTGGCGCAGCGTTCTCGACAACGTCATCCTGGGCCCCGAACTGGCGGGGGTGGATAGGCGGAAAGCCAGCCGTGAAGCGCGCGAACTTCTGCCACTTTTTGGGCTTGCGGGTTTTGAGGATAGTTATCCTGTCACCCTGTCGGGGGGAATGAAACAGCGGGCTGCTTTGCTCCGCACGGTGTCATGTCATCGAGATATCATGCTGCTGGATGAACCCTTTGGAGCCCTGGATGCTCTGACCCGTAGCACTCTCCAGGATTGGCTCCTGGGCATCTGGCAGCGCTTTCGGCAGACCGTCCTCTTCATCACGCATGACGTCGAGGAGGCGGTCTATCTCTCCGATCGCGTGTATGTCATGAGCGCGCGCCCCGCCCAGATGATAAAGGAACTGACAGTGCCTCTGGCGCGTCCGAGGTGTCGCGATATGGTGGCGACGGAATCCTTCCTGTCCTGCAAAGTGGAGCTGCTGGCAGCGCTGGGGACCTGATATCGCGCTCGCATGACAGAGTGGGGAAGGAGAACAAGGCAATGCTTGCCTGGAAGCATCTACTGGGTTTGGCTGAGAGGAAGGAACTGCCATTCAGCGGCCATCCCTCGAGCTGGGCCTCCCGATAAGTAGCGGCGCTACTTAGCGGCGGGCCATATCGGGTCTAAGGTGCAACGCACCTGAGCATGGTCCGTACAGTTTGCTGATCGTCCTGCAACCCGCTCTGGATGCACAAATACTGTGCTTCTGTAGGTGCGTTGAACCTGGTACGAGGCCTCCCCTATGCCGCGGATTGAGCTTCTGCAAAATCAGGGGTATAATACGGGCACCGGAGTTCACCGGAGCAGACGGGTGGTCTGAGGATGGGGCAAGGATCCTTTCCTGTTGGCTGCCCTCGTTCGAGGTGCTCACACAAGCGCGTTCTCATGGAGGCACACAGTTGAAGATCAAGTTTCTCGGAGCAGCACAGACCGTCACCGGTTCCATGCACTACCTGCAGATCAATGGCTCCAACATCCTGCTGGATTGCGGGCTCTTCCAGGGCCGGCGGAAGGAGAGCTTCGAGCGGAACCGCAATCTTCCGTTCGATGCGTCCCAGGTGGATGCCATGATCCTTTCCCACGCCCATATTGACCACAGCGGAAACATCCCCTCGCTGGTAAGCAGTGGCTTCCGGGGCAATATCTACGCTACCTTTGCCACTAGGGATCTATGCAGTGCCATGCTTCGCGACTCGGCCTACATCCAGGAGGCGGATGTCAAGTACGTGAACAGGAGGAGGCTCAAGGAGGGACTACTGCCTGTCGAGCCCCTCTACACCAAGGCAGACGCCGTCGAGAGCTTGAAGTACTTCGTCGGGATGGGCTATGATCGTTGGTTCACGGTAACACCGGGCGTGCGTGCTATCTTCTACGACGCGGGCCATATCCTGGGTTCGGCGATCACGGTTCTCGATATCACGGAAAACGGGCGCAGCTTCCGGCTGGCTTTCACCGGTGACCTTGGGCGCATTGATATGCCTATCCTCAAGGACCCCACCTTGATTCACGACGTAGACTATCTCATCACTGAGAGTACCTACGGTAACCGGGAGCACGAGACTCCCTACGAAGCGGAGGAGGCCCTCCAGCGCGTGGTCACTCAGTCCTACGAGCGTAGAGGCAAAGTCATCATTCCAGCCTTCGCCGTCGGTCGCACCCAGGAGATCGTCTATGCTCTGCATAGGTTGACGCTCGCTGGTAAGATTCCCGGGGCGAGCATTTTCGTGGACTCCCCTCTGGCGGTAAACGTCACGGAGATATTCCGCCTGCATCCCGAGTGCTATGATGAGGAAACCCACCAGTTCATGCTAGACCATCCGGACCCGTTTGGGTTCGCGCGCCTGCGATATGTGCGTCAGGTAGAGGAGTCCAAGAAGCTGAACTTTCTGAAAGAGCCCGCTGTGATCATCAGTGCATCGGGGATGTGCGAAGCTGGGCGCATTCTGCATCACTTGAAGAACAATATTGAGGACGCCCGAAACACCGTGCTGATAGTTGGCTTTCAGGCTGAGCACACCCTTGGCCGCCGCATCGTGGATCGCAACCCGGAAGTCCGTATCTTTGGGGAGGAATACAAACTTTGCGCAAAGGTGGAGATCATCAATGGGTACAGCGCCCACGCTGACCGCTCCGAATTACTGAGTTGGATCAAGTCTGCGTGCGAGGGTGGGCGGCTGCAAAAGGTCTTCGTGGTGCATGGCGATCCCCCCAAGTCCCGGGCTTTAGCCGAGGGCATCAGGGAACTCGGGGTACCCTACGTTCTAGTTCCTGCCCGACAGCAAGAGGTTGAGTTCTAGAAGGTGGCGAACCGTTTTTCAACACCTTCCGCGAGGCAACTTTCGGATTCAACCGGTTTATGGTATAATCTCATAGTAGATGATATGAATAGCTATGAGCGATGTGGCTGCGGCCATGTCGCCTGGGAGGTTTGAGTGAGACCGAGATGGAATAGAAATGCGTTCGTATATCTGTTGATACTCGTCGCAGTGGTTGCGTTGTTCTATCGTTTCGCCGCACCTTCGCCCGAGCCCACGGAGATTCCGTTGAGTGAGGTGGCTGCTCTGGTAAAGGCCGGCAAGGTAGAGAAGATCTCTGTTGAGGGAGACATACTTACCTTGACGGTCCGGGAGGGGAATGGCCTGACCGAGAAGACCTCGCGAAAGGAGTCGGATGCGGGGTTGACGGAGGCGCTGTTGAATCTGGGTGTGACTCAGGAGCAGTTGAGCGGCATCAAGGAAATCGTCTACGAACCGCCTAGCCGTACGGGGGACTGGGTTTCCTTGCTGCTTTCGTATCTTCCGCTGGTTGGGTTTGGACTGCTGCTCATGTTTATGTTGCGACAAGCCCAGAGCGGCAACAATCAGGCACTCTCCTTCGGTAAGAGCCGGCACCGCCTGGTGACCGGCGACAAGCCCAACGTGACTTTCGAGGACGTGGCCGGGGTAGATGAAGCCAAGGAGGAATTGAGCGAAATCGTCGACTTTCTGCGCGAACCGGAGAAGTTCACCACACTGGGGGCCCGCATTCCCAAAGGAGTGTTGCTGGTCGGTGCACCGGGGACGGGCAAGACCTTGATGGCGCGGGCGGTAGCGGGAGAGGCTGGCGCGCCCTTCTTCAATATCAGCGGATCAGAATTTGTGGAGATGTTCGTCGGAGTAGGCGCGAGCCGGGTACGAGACCTCTTCGAGCAGGCCAAGCAGAAGAGCCCGTGCATCGTCTTCGTGGATGAGATTGACGCTGTGGGACGCCATCGTGGCTCGGGGTTGGGAGGCAGCCACGATGAACGGGAGCAGACCCTCAATCAGATCCTGGTTGAGATGGATGGCTTCGATACGGACACTAAAGTAATCGTCATTGCGGCCACCAATCGGCCGGACATTCTCGACCCAGCTCTCCTGCGGCCGGGACGCTTCGATCGTCGTGTGGTTATGGACCGCCCAGATATGAACGGACGTAAGGCGATTCTGGAAGTACATGCGCGCGGCAAGCCGCTGGCAGATGATGTGGATTTGCTGACTGTGGCGAAGACGACGCCTGGTTTCACGGGAGCGGATATTGAGAACCTGCTCAACGAAGCTGCCCTGCTGGCTGCCAGGCGGGACAAGAAGGCCATTGGGATGGAAGAACTGCAAGAGGCGGTCGAGAGGGTCGTCGCAGGGCCGGAGCGAAGAAGTCGCCTCATCAGAGACGAGGAGAAGGAGATCATTGCCTATCACGAGGCTGGACATGCCTTGGTAATGCATGAGCTCCCCAAGTGTGATCCGGTCCATAAGGTGTCGATTATTGCCAGAGGGATGGCTTTGGGTTATACCATCCATCTGCCTGAGGATGACCGCTATCTCGTCAGTCGGACCAAGTTTGAGGATGATATCGCTGCAACTCTGGGTGGGCGTGCTGCCGAGGAGATCGTTTTCGACGATGTCACTACAGGCGCTAATCAGGATATGCAGGAAGTAACAAAGTTGGCTCGCGCTATGGTAATGCAATACGGCATGAGCAAGGATCTGGGACCGCGTACTTTTGGGCGGAAAGAAGAGCTGATTTTCCTGGGGAGAGAGATCTCTGAGCAGCGGGATTACAGTGAGATGGTCGCGCAGAAGATTGATGAGGAGATCAAGGACATCATCACGCGGAACTACGAGCGCGCTAAGAGCATATTGACAGGACAGCGGCAGAAGCTGGAGGAGATCGCCAAGAAGCTGGTCGAGCAGGAAACCCTCGATGGGCCTGAGTTCGAGGCCATGTTTGCTCAGTCTTAGGGTGGGTGGTGTTGGAAAAGAGACTTCGGTGGAACCCAAATGCAAACTGAAGAACTGTACATAAAACATAGTCGGGTCCGAGCGTTGCTTCGGCGTGAAGGGCTGGACGCTCTACTGCTTCGCCGTGTGAGCAGCTTCGCCTGGTTCACGGGCGGTGCGGCGGGCTACGTTACTACTAACTGCGAGATTGGCCCATCCTCAATCCTGATTACCCCTGACGCCAAGTACGTTATCACCGACACTATAGAAGCGCCTCGACTACGGGAGGAGGAGAAGCTGGAGGAGAAGGGCTTCATTCTGCGCATCGCCCCCTGGTACGAGTCCCAGGACGTCGTAGCGCAGCTCACCTCTGGCCTCCGGGTTGGCTGTGATGGTCCATACCCGGGTATGGTGGATCTGTCCGCTTCTGTCAGTTCGCTCCGTCGAAGCCTGCTACGTCAGGAGGTTGTGAGATTTGGAGTCCTTGGGCGGGCCTGCGGCAGTGCGTTGGAAAAGGCCGCGCGTTCTGTCACTCCGGGTCTCACGGAGTATGAGATCTCCAGCCTGGTAGCACAAGAGGCCTGGGCACGTGGCATCACGCCTATCTTGATCCTCGTGGCTGTCGACCAACGGGTCTTCGATTTCCGGCACCCGCTTCCCACAGACATGCCTCTGCAACGATACGCTATGCTGGTACTGTGCGGGAGGAATTGGGGCCTGATCGCATCCTGCACCCGGCTGGTGCACTTCGGCCCTCTGCCCGCTGATCTGAAGCGCAAGCAGGAGTCCGTGGCCCGTGTAGATGCGACCTTGATCGCGGGCACTCGTCCGGGGGTGCGAGTGGCGGACATTTTCGGGGCTGCCGTGCAGACCTACGCCGCTGAAGGATACCCGGAGGAGTGGACTCTGCATCATCAGGGGGGCTGTGCAGGGTACGAGGGACGTGAGTGTAAGGCCACTCTGGAGTGTGCCGAGGTCGTGCATCAGGGAGAAGCTTTCGCCTGGAACCCCTCTATTACGGGGACCAAGTCCGAGGACACCATTATTGTGGGCTCAGATGAGAACGAGATTATCACTGCCACGGGTGCCTGGCCGACCATAGCTGTAGAAATAAACGGCCGGACCATCCTCCGTCCGGCCGTCCTGGAATTGCCTCTGTAGTAGGGGCGAGGCAAGCCTTGCTCAGGTACTGCCTCGCCCAAGGCTTGCGTAGGGCTTGCCTCGCTCCTGCTACGCGCGCAGGTCCGCGCCGATCTGTTTCTTGAGTTTCTTCAGAATGCGGCTTTGCAGTTTGGCTACTTGTTTGTCCGTGAGGGTCCCTTCTAGCGACTGATAGGTGAGGGAGTAGGCCAAGCTCTTCTTACCCTCGGGGACTTGCTCGCCTTTGTATACGTCGAAGAGCAGGATGTCCACCAGGAGCTTGCCCCCGGCCGAGCGTATGGCCTCCTCGGCCTTCGCGCCCGGGATACCTTCATCCACAACGAGGGCCAGGTCCTGCCGGACAGCGGGGTAGCGCGAGATTGGCTTCATGAATTCGACCTCGTGAGCCGCCTCAGTTAAGGCTTCCATGTCCAGTTCCAACAAACAGACTGGGCTGGCTGGAAGGTCGAAGGCGTCGCGCACGGTGGGATGAAGTTCCCCCAGTAGCCCTAGTTCCACATCGCCGGCAAGCAATCGTGCCACCCGGCCGGGATGAAAAGTAGGATGCTGCGTCGGCTCGAAGGATGCATCTTCCACGTTCAACCGCTCCAGCAACGTTTCAACAACTCCCTTCAGATCGAAGAAGCCTATAAGATCCGCATCTCCCCCCAACCAGGAGCTTTCGGCGCGTGGTCCGGTCATCGAGATACACAGACGTCTTGGCTCTTCGGGGAGATTTTCCCCTGATACTGGCAGATAGACTCGTCCAATCTCGAACAGCGCCACGCGGTACGCGAAACGCAGATTGGCCCAGACCGTTTCCAGCATCATGTTCATCAGCGTCTGCCGCATGTATTCTCGTTCGTTGGTCAGGGGATTGGCTATGCGGATGTAGGCATTCGTATCCGGGGGTTCAGCGCCCGGTGAGAGCTTAGCTATGCTCTCGAGGTTGGTGAGCGGGTAGTTGATGATCTCGTTGAGCCCACATCCCGCGAGAACGTCACGTACCCGTTCTTCTATCTCCAATTCCCAGTTGACTCGCTGTGGGGGCAGCTCGTCTTCCATTAGCGTCACCGGGATGCGACCGTAGCCATACATTCGCGCTACTTCTTCTACAAGATCGGCGGGCACGCTGACATCCAGGCGGTGACTGGGAATAGTCACCGAGAGCGGTCCGTCCTGTTCCATGGATTGATCACACTCGAATCCCAATCGTTTCAGCAGATCTATGATCTCTTCCGTACTCAGGCGGATACCAGCCAGTCGTTCCACCTCTGTGGGTTTGAATTGGAGGGTACGCAAAGGTGCATACCCGGGATAGACGTCCTCGAACCCCTGGGCTACTTCGCCTCCGGCCAGGGTTCGCATCAGCTCGCAGGCGCGGCCCAGCGCGACTGTCGTCAGCTCCGGATCGATTCCTCTGCCGAAGCGTACGGCAGCCTCGCTGGAGAGCTTCAAGGTCTGGGATGTTTTGCGGATGCTGATGTTGTCAAAGTTGGCAGACTCCAGTAGAATGTCCCGCGTGTCGTCAGCGACTTCACTCTCCAGGCCTCCCATGACCCCGGCGATGGCCACCGGGCCGCCGCCATCAGTAATGAGCAGCATCTCCTCGGTGAGATCACGCTCCACGCCGTCCAGAGTGGGCATCTTCTCTCCTGGCAAGGCTCGGCGCACGATGATGGCTGGTGGTCCTCCCCCTGGCTTGGGACGAAGTTTGTGATAGTCGAAGGCATGGAGCGGTTGCCCCAATTCGAGCATGACGTAGTTGGTGATATCCACGATGACGTTGATCGGCCTGACGCCTGATCTGACCAGGCGCTGCTGCATCCAGAAGGGGGACTCTCCGATGGAGACTCCCTTGATCAAGGCCGCCGAATATCTCTTGCAGAGCTGCGGATCAGCGATCTCCACCAGTACCTGGCCGGCGATCTTCTCTCCCTCGGCAAGAACCTGAGTAGGGGGTTCGTGATAATCCACTCCAAGCAGAGCCGCCACTTCGCGACCCACACCCGCCATGTTGGTGCAATACGCCATGTCATTGGTCAGGTCTAGCTCCAACACTACGTCGCCCAGGTAGTCGCGCAGAGGCACGCCCACGGGGGCGTCCGCCGGCAATATCATGATGCCCTCGTGCTCACCGGAGATACCCAACTCCTTCTCCGAGCAGACCATCCCCGTGGACGCCACCCCCCGGATATTGCTTGGGCGCAGCTTGACGTACTGGCGTTCAGTGGCATAGCCATCAATTAGCATGGCTCCCTCAGTGGCGAAAGCGACCTTCACCCCGCTGTCGCCCGGTTTCAGATTCGGTGCTCCGGTCACGACGGCGAGGGGTTCATCTGCCCCGTAGTCTATCACCGCCACGGTCAGGCGGTCGGCGTTAGGATGGGGACGGATCTCTTTCACCTCCCCAACGAGGATCTTGTCTCGATCCCACCTTGCGCCGATGTCCTCAATACCAACAACTTCCAGGCCAGCCAGGGTGATGCGCTCGTACATCTCTTCCCGGGGCCCCTCGATGTCCACATATTCTTGTAACCATTTCAATGGCACTTGCATGAGAACACTCCTTCACTATACGGATTAGCAGCTTTCGTTTAGCTGAATTGATTCAAGAAACGCAGGTCGTTGCTGTAGAAGTAGCGTATGTCGTCTATGCGATGCTTCAGCATGGCGATGCGTTCCAGCCCCATGCCGAAGGCGAAGCCACTGAAAACTTCTGGGTCATATCCCCCGTTGGCCAGCACTTTGGGATGTACCATGCCGGAGCCCAGGATCTCCACCCAACCGGTGTACTTACAGATCCGGCAGCCCTTGCCGCCGCAGATGATACAGTCCATGTCGGCCTCCGCGCTGGGTTCGGTGAAGGGGAAGTAGTTTGCGCGAAAGCGAAGCTCGCGCTCAGGTCCAAACATGCGCCGGGCGAAGTTCACCAATGTCCCCTTGAGATCAGCCAGGGTGATGTGCCTTCCTATGGCAAGTCCTTCGATGTTGTAGAACATGAACTCAGCGCGAGCCGTCACCTGTTCGAAGCGGTAGGCTCTTCCTGGAAGAATCACTCTGATGGGCTCTGGACAGAACCGACGCATGGTATGAATCTGCCCAGGTGAGGTGTGAGTTCGCAGCACTACCCCTTCTCGGGTAGTGTGAAAAGTGCTCCACATATCACGGGCCGGGTGGTGCGGCGGGATGTTCAGGAGTTGGAAGTTGTAGAGATCACTCTCTACCTCCCTGCTGCGTACTACCTGGAAGCCCATTTGTGCGAAGATGCCATAGATCTCGCGCAGGGTGCGAGTAGTCAGGTGCAGCCGGCCCTGGGTCGCCGGGTGTCCCGGAAGAGTGACATCCAGAGCCTCCTGGGAGATGGTACGGGCCAGATCGTCTGCCTTCAGGACTTCTTGTCGAGAAGCATAGGCCTCTTCTAGCAGCTTCTTGAGCACATTAGCTGCCTGGCCTGCCTGGGGGCGTTCATCCTTGGGAAGCTGGCCGATACTGCGCAGGGTCAGGGAGAGTTGTCCCTTTTTACCCAGGTAGGCAACACGCCACTGTTCCAGGTCTGTCAGTGTGCTTGTGGCCTTCAATTTGGCCAGGGCTTGCTCTCTCAATGCACTGAATTGTTCTGACATAGCGATCTCCTTCTTCAACATCTCGTGCGGGCCTCGGGGTAGTGGGGCTGTGCCTGATTCTTGGCCCGGTTTTCATCATTAATCCGGTAAGATCCCTCTGCGAGCTAGGGATGCAGAGGGGAGAATCTTATGTGGCTCCCTCTGTCCAGGACTCCTCCAATGCCACTCCCAGTCACGTCCAGGATGCGTGCATTGGAGAAGTAGGCAAAGTCGAAGTCGGTCAACTCCCCGGCCTTCTTGTCGGGTATGGGCAACAGACGAGCCGTCAGGGGCTTGTCTAGTACCGTGGCTAACGATGCCATGTCCAGTAGTATGCCCGCTAATTGCCCTGTGCTGATCTCGCCGGGAAGGGGAATGGTATCGAGTCCCGTACCACACACCGCCGAGTAGAGCAGCAGGCTGTCCAGCGTGTAGATCTTGTCGATGCTTCGCTGCGCCATGATCGAATCCTCCAGCAGAGGATACATCAGGCCTGAGAAGCCGCACTTCTTGACCTTCGCGGTTCTGAGCACATCGCCGATCAGAGCCGAGACGAAGAGCGTGCCGCTGGCTCCGTAGTGGGAGACGCCCAGACGTTCCACGGCGTTGGCGATGCTGCGGTCATCGGCCGGGAATGGGGCCAGGGAGAGGTCCGTCCCCATGAACGTGAAGCCGTGTCTTTCTCCCACCTCAATCAGGATCGTCTCAACTCTGCCTGCCGCTTCCTCGACTCCGGCTCGCAGTCCCTCCCTCGCCGCTTCCAGCGTATGCGCCTGGCTGAAGGCTGTCACTGCCAGGTCCGCTGATTCCAGGGCGACAGAAAAGGTATCCTGTTGGCCCGCATGGTAGGCTGCAGGGAAGAAGGGTGAGTGAGGCTGGCAGTTTGCCAGCGCCGCCAGGCGCAAGTTTCCGAACCCGTCCTCACTGACGTAGGAGGTGCGTTTGATGGCTTTGGCGGTGTCGCGAATCGCTTGTATATTGATGCCCCGTTCGCGAGAAGCTACCAACACCGAGATGAATATGCGGGTTGTCCTTTCGATGATGTCGGGAATGGCCTCGAGAAGGCCGAGTGATGCGTTGGGGCCATCGGCCAGTACCGGGCCCAGGGAACAGTACTCAATGCCGAGCCTCTCGCAACTCTCCTCCAGTCGAAGGGCCAGATCCAACGCCTCCTCGGCCGAGCCCGAAGGGACACTCTCGCTGATAGGCTGCGTGGCAACTCGCACCATCTGTACTTCGATGCTCGCTGCTTCACAAGCCCTTCGGGCGGCCTGCAGGAAATCGGCGACCCGACGCAAGCGCTGATCTTGCGGCGGCACATCGACCTGAATCCCGGCGGTGATAGATCTGATCTTCATTCTGCTTCCTGCCCCTTCTATCTTTGTCAGGCATCCATAAAAAGGATTTTTCACCGCAGAGCGCGCAGAGTCCGCGGAGGTTCAATGATGTTCTCCCCCACACAAAAAAGGCTGCCGCTTCGTCCGGGACGAAGTAACAGCCTCCTGCACTCCGCGGTACCACCCCGCTTGGCCCGTTGTAGCGGGCCCTCTCATCGCCAGCGCCCTTGTGACGTCTTTTGGTCCGCAGGGTGACCGGCTGCCCTGCTAACGGGGGGCTTCCGGAGCGACCTACTTTGCCAGCCATGAATGGCCACTGTTCAGCCGTCGGCTCAGGAGTGAACTTTGGCGGGCTTCCTCCCGAGAAGGCTTCCAGTCAGCGACCTCCTCTCCCTGGGGGCACCCCTCCCGCCTACTCTCTCCATCACAACCTTTGATGGGATGTATCTTTCGATTGTGGCTCTATTCTACGACTTTCCGGACTTTCTGTCAAGGTGAAGTGGGGACTGTGGCAGTGTAGGGGTAGGTTTGGATCTTTGGTATCTGAGCGATTCTCTTTAGACGTGGTCCTGGGGGCACGGGAATGGTTCATGCCCTTGTGTCATACCTGTCCTTACTATTCCAGAAAATTGCCCGTAGTCACCACAGGTCGAGCGCCAAGTATCCCGGCGGCCCAGGGGCAGCCCTGAGCCACTGCCTGGTGGCAATTTCCCAGAGGATGGACGGGAGGCAGTTCATTCATGGCGGCCAGCCCCCGATAGACGTGGCAGAGAGGCAGGCCCATCACGTTGGCGTAGCATCCCTTGATGCGCTCCACCGGCGTGAAACTCGGATGTTGGATAGCGTAGGCTCCGGCCTTGTCTATGGGATCACCGGTTGCAACGTAGGCAGCGATCTCTTCGTCCGAGTAGGCACGCATCCAGACTGGAGTCTCTACGATCTCATCGATCACTCGGTTCTGTCCGACGTCTAGCATAGTCAGGCCGCTGTAGACAAGGTGCATCCGGCCACGCAGTCGAGTCAGCATCTCCACAGCGTGCCTTGCGTCTCTGGGTTTGCCCAGCACTTCTCCCTCGAGAGCCACCAACGTATCGGCTGCGATGACGATCTCGGGCTCGCCGCAATGGGCCGCAGCCATTGCCTTGCTGAGGCTGAGCCTGCGCGCCAGCATGGGAGGCGTCTCGGCCTCACCGTTTGTCTCGTCTACGTCCGGGCAACGGATCTGAAACCGCAGGCCGAGCTTTGCCAGGAGTTCCTTTCGTCGGGGTGATCCTGAGGCTAGAATAAGCAGGTTACGCCTCCTCCTTCTGTCGCGCGCTATCACTCTCTCACAAGTGCCCCGATTATACTCGCGTTTGTTCTCTCTCACAAAATAACAATTGAACGGGGGGAAAACGAAGTAGTACAGAGGCTTTCTAAGGCCATCTAGAGCCATTCTACGGCGTTTGGCAAATCCATCAACCCCCACGTTCCACCAGTAACTTGCCAATAGATGCGCCCTACGCCCCCCCCGTGAGTATGGGGTATTTACCACAACAGACGTTTTCCCGACAGGGGAAAAAGTCCACTTTTGAAGTTCAAATGCCAAAACAACGCCACCGCTTGACAAAAGTACTGATGTGTGATATACTGCATGTAATATGTTAGCTCGTGTAGAAGATACTTTCATCAGTAGAGAGAGCTGATAGTATGACACTTCGGGTCCTTCCCGGAAAGCCTTCGAAACTAAAGGACTGGGCATATGACGTCATCAAGGAAGAGATTCTCGGCTTCCGGGTCTCCCCTGGCGCGCAGCTACATATCCAAGGCCTTGTCGAACAGATGGATATCAGTCGAACACCTATACGCGAGGCTCTCCTCCGGCTGGAAAACGATGGCCTGGTGCGAGCAGAGCCTCGCGTTGGCTTCTTTGTAACAGAGATCACCAAACGTGATCTGCAAGAACTTTTCGAGCTTCGGGCATTGCTTGAGGGCCATGCTGCGGAGAAAGCCACTCCATTGCTCACCAATGACGACCTGGATCAGATGGATCACTTCTTCGAAGCCAGCGTCGCCGCCGTTGAGCGAGGCGACTTGAATGAAATCCTTCAATTCGAGATCCCTTTCCACTCACTCCTTATCGAGAGGTGTGACAATCGCCACCTGATCGAGGTGATGGAGAGCCTCAAAGACCTCACTTATCGGGAACGCATCCTCTCATTGAAGTCCATAGAGAACGTCCATGAGTCCTGCTCCGAACACCAGAGACTCCTAGACGCTCTGCATAAGCGAGACGGCGCACTGGCCGGCGAATGCATGAGAGAGCACATTGCCAACGTCGGGAGAAGGCTATTGCAGTTCCCGGATATACCGGAATAGGATGCTGGTACACCTGTGCGACGTGCCGAGGAACGAGGCTCGCGCTGCTGAGTGCGACGCATAGGAAGTCTCTCCTGACTGCGACCGACCATCTCCCGATTCGCACTCACAGGCTGGAGTGGTGGTGTGGCTTGTTCGCTTCGCGCGATGGTAGGAGATCCAGGTGAGTCTCTACTTGGGTCAATCCCGTCGCCAGGCCGTGAGTGACCCTCCGTGAGTCCGCAGATAGCCCTACCTTCCGAAGCCAGAGTCGCGCTGCGTGGATCGAGGCCCGGCGACACGCGAGAGATCAAGCGGGCCCACTCAAACGTTTTGCCCAATCAGCGCATGAATCGAATCACACTCGGAGGATCACCCCCCATGCCAGAACTATCAGAGAACGAAGTCCATCACCTGGAAGAGGTTGCCAAAAGGATCCGGTGCCACGTCGTGCGCACCATTTCCCAAGCGCGCGCGGGCCATCCCGGGGGATCACTATCCGAGGCCGATATCCTGGCGGCGCTTTATTTTCACGTTATGAGGGTGGATCCCCAGCATCCGGATTGGCAAAAGAGAGACCGCTTCGTCCTCTCCAAAGGCCACGGCGCCGCGGGCCTCTACGCTACTCTGGCTGAGCGTGGATACTTCTCCCTAGAACTCTTGAAGACCTTTGGCCGCATCAACAGCACGCTCCAAGTTCATCCGGACATGCACATGGTGCCCGGCATCGAAATATCCACCGGTGCTCTTGGACAAGGGATATCAGTAGCCCTGGGCATCGCGATGGCAGCCAGAATGGACGGAGATGACTTCCACGTCTACTGTCTCATTGGAGACGGCGAGAGCCAGGAAGGCCAGGTCTGGGAGGCCGAGGAGGTAGCGGCTCACTACAGGGTGGACAACCTGACCGTGATCCTGGATTACAACGGGGTGCAACTCATGGAGCCAGTGAGTGAAGTGCTGGAGATGGCCCCGTCTATCTGCGTCTGACCCGCGACGTCTGGCCTCGTGTCTCGCCGGAGGGTTCCAGCTTCAAACTGGGGAAAGCGGTGCAGATACGGGAGGGCAGCGATATCACCCTCATAGGCAGCGGGATGATGACCTCTCAATGCGTTGAGGCCGCGCAGCTTCTAGCCCTATCGGGAGTATCGGCCCGCGTTATCAACATCGCTACTCTGAAGCCCATTGACGTGAACGCCATCGTGAAAGCGGCTGAGGAGACCGGATGCATCGTCACCGCCGAGAACCACAACATCTACGGCGGGTTGGGCAGCGCCGTGGCGGAAGTGCTGGTGGAACACTTCCCCGTACCGATGCTGCGGGTGGGACTGCGTGACTGCTACGGGGAATGTGGAGGCAACACAGAGCTGCTACACAAGTACCAGATGTCGCCCCAGCACATCGCCGCCGCCGCTCGCTCTGTCCTTCAACGAAAATGAACCACGCCATTATCACGAATTCCACGAATGAACGAATGACACGAATGTAGTTAATTGCTAGGAAAACAGGGCTCTACGCGGGGATAATGGATTCACTCAACGGCAACCTCACAGATGCAGCTTCACCCAAGAGCATTCGTGAGATTCGTGTCAGTCATGATTCTGCAGTGTCCACACGCGCAGGCCGTAGCGGCTGAGGTAGATGGGGATGTTCTGGTAGAGTGGATTCGTCTCCTCGATCTCTCGCATCATGGCGCGCCGGGCGCTCATCGAAGAGCCACTGAGCAAGGTCAGCGAACCTCCCTCACCACCAGCCCCGTTCATCTTCCACCCCAGGGCTCCGTGCTCCCGGGCGATGTCAATGACTTGCTGGGCATCCTTGCTGATCAGGTCTGGGTGCAGGCGGCGCTGTGCCTCGGTGTTCGAGACCATGGCCTGGCCCAAGGCTTCGAAGTCCCCGGCATAAATCGCGTCGCGAGACAACTCCGGCGTCCGACGCAGGTCCTCCAATTGGCGGCAGTCCGGGCCAGCATCCTCCAAGTGCCGGATCACCATTTCGTGAACGGCGGACGAGCTATGCGAGCGCCCCAGGAAGATCAATGCCAACCGTCGCTCCAATTCCCACCAGATCGCGTTGGGAACGTGAATCGGGGAGACAGCAGCATGAGGGTACTGAAACATCTCGATGAAGTTGATTCCACCATACGCCGCGCAGAGTTGGTCCTGGATGCCGCTCTGATACCCCAGCATCTCCGTCTCGACACGATGGGCAGCGTAAGCGACCTCAAGGGGTGTCCGACGCCCTGATGTGAGGCGGTCCAGCGCGCCGATGAGCGCGACGCTAACCGCCGCCGATGTTCCCGTCGAGCAGCCCGCCGGCGCCTCGGAATAGATCGAAATCTGGACCGCCAGATCATCGGGCACACCCACGTACTCAATGGCAGCCTCCAATAAGGGATGGCGCACCCATTCGTGTTTCGCGTCCTGCGCGTGAATAGCATAGCGATCGCCGAAATTCTCGGCATGTAACACGATACGTTCATCCCTGGCGTTGGAGGGATAGACCTCGATCTGGGCTTCCACGTAAGGATAGACGCCGATGTTGAAGATCTTGCCGTGCTCGGCGAACCAGGTGTCCGTCCAGCCCCCGTTATCGCAGATACGGATGGGTGCCACGCTGTTGATGATGATTGTTCCTACCATTCGTCGCTCCGAGCCTCGTCAGGACCGAGTTGATACTTGATGATCTTGTTGTCAGGTACTCTTAAAGTTAGCTATCAGCTATCAGCTATCAGCCTTCAGCGGTCAGCCTTCAAGTCAACGCCTATGAACCTCATTCCTCGCTGTTGCAGAGAGAATCCGGATGAGTGTTAGAGAGTCCCCGCGGTCTCTGTGCGCTCTGCGGTGAATCCATCCTGTTGGCGAGCCACAACCTCCCAGCAGCGGCGGACGCAAATGCCGCACACTTCATCATCCAGCCCAAGAGAGATGATACGCCGGCGACACATCTCCCGATATGCGTTCGGATCCGGCTGCCCTATGCCCTTGTCCAATATGGGGCACACCTCCAGACATGCGCGACACGTGCCACACCCGGGGAATTGTCGGCGTGGCGACTCTATCCGCCCAGGCATCAAGACGGTCGTCAACCGCAGGGCCGGGCCGCACTCAGGTGTTACGACCAGCCCATGCCTGCCGCGCCAACCCAGCCCCGCAGCCTCTGCCACTGCCCTGTGAGATACACACAGGGGGAAATACTGGCTCACGTGCGTCACCCGCCCCACGATCCCTTCCAGCGTAGCAGTCTCCACCACCCCGCCGTATTCCTCTGACAACGCGCGAGAAACCCGATCGAGGGACTCATTCAGTTGCGCGTAGGCGTGGGCGTAGTCATCCCAGCGGCTACCCGGAGGTATCCGAGCCATCCACTCACCGGGGATTGCCTCGATCTCGTCGCGATGGTAGGCCATCCCGAGGGAGATCGCTGTGATCTCCCCCTCTGGTAAGTTCAGGATTGCTAGCTTTCGCCGCAAGTACTCGGCCTGTTCCGGCAACAGCCGTATCTCCGCCAACGGCACTGTTGCCAGCAATCCGGGTCGTTTCTCCTCTGCACACAGGGTTTGGGATGATCGCTGGATCTCTGACCACATTCTGATGTGCTACTCGCTCTCTACTCTCAGACTCATCAGTGCTCGGTCAGGAGCCCTCAGAATCGAGGCCTTGCCGTGTTTCGCCCCCAGTAGTCGAAGATGACGTCCATCAGGTCGCTAGAGTCGACGTCGACGTGCACGTGGGGATCGGGCCCATGGCGGAAGTTGAAGGCATCTACTTCCTCTGCGTAGGACGGCAACGATGTCTCCCACATCCACAGTGCGTAGTTCATGCCCCGCTGCTCCAGAAGATCCATCTGGTCTTCTATGAAAGCATCCGCCCCGGGAACCCAGCGCATCACGCCGAACTCGTTCACTGCCACCGGTGCGTCGTGGGTAGTCACGAACACATCCACGATTGAAAGCAAACTGCCCAGCCACGTTCGGTCGAACTGGTCGTCCACGCCGTCCCAGTCAGTGTCGAACACCCCCGGGTAAGTGAACCTCAGATCCTGCCAGTCCTGATGCGTGTAGACGTACGGCTCGTACTGGTGCACCGTGTAGACCGTTCGCGGGTCTCCGGTGGGCACCAGGTATGGTAGCCAGGATACGGCGCTGTATGCCATTCCGCCTATCAAGATGGGAGTGTCGTCATCCACTTCCCGGATGGCGCTGCTGATGCGGGGATGGAGCTGGTTCCAGTCGTAGAGGGTGCCCGCATAGGTAGAGTAGAACTCCTCCGGGGCCCAGATGTCCAGTCGATCAGTGATGGCGTCGCTGCCTACCTCGTTGGAGTTGGGCTCCACCATCAAATCGTAACCCACGACGATGGGGTTGTGTCGATAGCGATCCGCTGTGTAGCGCCACATCTCTACCCACCCATCCTGCGCAGCCTGGTCTTGCCACACCGAATCGTTGAGATAGCTAGCATCGAACCAATCGCCCGCCTCATCCAAGAAGAAGGTGAACTCACTGCGACCCGGCCCGGTACGAAAGGAGACCACGGCGAACATGTTGGCCGCGTCAATCATGTCCAGCAAGCTATCCAGGTTGCCCTGAACATCCTCGTCCAGGACATAAGGTGGGTCTTCGGTGAATAGCCCCGGATGGGAAACGTTGACGTAGTTAGCACCCATCGCCGCCAGCCGGTCGAAATCCCCCTGCACGTAGGGCGGCCCTATGGGACCCGGCCCCATGAAGTCGTCCCCGTCAATATCGGGATACACCCTCCGCTGGTAGACGTTAGCGCCACGCAGACGGGTGCCCTCCGCCCAGAGCGCCCACTTGTCGACTTCTTGCTCGGTGGTCGGAGTGGAGCTTGACGCCAGCGTAGGCGTCGGAGATGGAGTCGGGGTAGAAGCACCCCCAGCTATGCACCAGATGAGAAGCTCACCACCGTTGCTGTCGGTCGTGCGGCGAGTGTAGAGCTGATTGCTGACCCACGAGGAAGCCACTTCCAGATGATGTGCCTGATTAGGTCTCAATTGTATCGTGATCGCGAACTCCCCCTCTTCAGTGTATCCCCGCACTGACTCCACCCCTCCGGAAACGATCACGTCGCACATCGGAGCGGTTGTGCCGGCAACAGTGTACACCATCGAAGTGGTCTGGCATGGAAGGGGGTCAATACTTAACCAGGGGTAGCCCGGGACAGTGACCGTTGGTGTGGGCGTGGGATCGGGCCCCAGGGGAATCAGATCGTACCAGAATGCGGCGGCAACCAGGGTCTCGGCGATGGGCGTGGGGTCCCGGGCTCCTCCACAGTAGGTGCTGTTGTACTGCGTCATGGCGCGATAGATGCGCTGCCCGTGAATCCACTCCAGCCAGCGGGCATCCTGGTAGTGTGCGGAAATGTAGGCCGACGAGCCTCCCTGGCGCGAGGGCATGTCGTGGAATTGCCCGTCCGGAGTGCCAAATGCTGCTTGCGCCTGCCCTGCCGATGGATACCGTACTATCTCGGCGTATTCCTCAGCACCGGCCATGAGCGGTTGGACCGCGCGATACGATATAGCCAATGGATCAGTGGTGTCCACCTCTATTCGCGGACTCCACCAATCAGGGGCCATGCCTGTTATTACTGCCGTCAACACAACCACTTCCAATTCGGGGGAAGGCTCGCTGGTAGGTGTGGCTGTCGGTGCTGGGGCTAACCAAGCCTTGAGGATCAACGGAAGGTAAATGGGCATCTCTGCACCGTATTCGAAGGCCCCAATGTCGTAGGCTAGGCCCCAGGGACGGGCCCGACCTTCCAGGTCACGGCTCACGTCAGGCAGAGCTATACCCGCGTCGATTGCGGGGCTGTCCCCCCTGAGGTGATAGTCTTGCCCCGAGGGATCGACGAAGATCTCAGCGGGCGCGACGACGAGAGAATTAGTGTCGTAGCCCAGGGCCTGCCACTCGGACAACGCAATCACGCTGCTATCATCGTCGGTGCTGAAGCGATCCATCACCACGTTGTAATCGCTCTGGAATCCGCTCAGGTTGGCCATGGGGATCACGATGCACCCTCGCCAACTGTGGTACGAGTAGATGACGTTGTTGAACACCTGGTTGTTTATGCAACTGGGCTGGCTAATGTTGATGGCCCAACGGCCATCTTCAGCCATGACTATGGTGTTGTTCAGCAGCCGATTGTTGCGCGATCCCACGGCCCCATTCAGCTGAAAGACGGCGATGCCACCGGCGTGGTTGCTATAGAGCAGGTTGTTGTGAACAATGGTATCGGCGACACCGTCCATGTTGATGGCAGCACCACCGCCAGCACCATTATCATACACGAGGTTCGCTTCCACCACTCCGTGAGATATGATGCCGTCACCGCCCATGCTGGCGTCGGCGTTCATGTGGATGCCGCAGGCGTGGTTGTGGTGGACACGGTTGCCCCGAATGATGGGGTAATCACCGCTGTTGCTGACGTAGATGCCGTGTTGCTCGACAGAGCCGTAGGCCTCGCTGTTCTCGATCAGCAGGTGGTCACTGAAGTCGGTGAAGAGGCCCCAGGTAGTGTTGTCAGCGAAGGTGCAACCCCGCACCGTGACGTGGTCAGAGTTATCTACGCGCATCCCCGCCCGATTGGCATGACGGATGGTGAGCCCCTCCACCACTATGTGGTCGGCGTAAGTAATGAAGAAAGCATCTCTCTCCCCACCGCTGCCGTCTATCACCACCCCTTGGTCATGGGCACGAAAGGTGATGGGGTTGGTCGCAGTACCGGCGGTGTCCACGGTGATACCGCCATCGTAGGTCCCGGGGTTGATGAGCACGGTGTCACCCGGTGCGACCTGAGCGGCGGCGTACTGGACCGTACGCCAGGGATGAGCCGCACTACCGTCGCCGGAGAGATCGGAACCATTCGTGGCGACATAGTACGTATAACCTTGCGCGAGGATTTGGGGCGCGTGGCAGACGACGGTGGATAGGCTGATCAGGATGATCAACATGCCCCGCCAAATACTCCTGCCTCTCATCTGCTGCCTCCTTCATCAACCGATGGTGTTCCTCGCTGCTTGCCGAAGCGCTTTCATCACAGGCACTCATCATAGTAGACGGAGCCACATGGCTGAGGATGCGCTTCGTTTCCGCCCCTGGAGGGGCCCTATCGATCTCGGTGATGGATTTTCTCGTAGGCGACTTTCTTGCTCCGAATACAGTCCCTGACCATTCTTTCCCTGGTTGAGAGGTTGGCGTTCTTTCCGGTCTTTATCTCGATGAAGACGACCTTCCTCATTCTCCCTTCGCTCAGCCCATCAAAGACAACAAGGTCCACAGGAGTCCCCAGGAACCTCGCATCTCTCGAGTCATACTTGAAGTCCGGAAAGAATGGAATCAGGGTCTCCGTTACCTTGCCCCGTATGACCGCTTCGCTCTTCCTGATGGAGTCCTCTCTGATCCTTTTCTCCGATTCTCGTAGGCGAAGATCCACCTCCGCGTCAATCTCCCCCTCTCGCCACTCTTCAAACATGTGCCAGGCATGACTCTCGATCCTGTTCTTGAGCTGAAAGTACTTCCAGAGGAGGTAGATCAAAGCCATCGCCAACAGGGCGACTATGGTCCATTCGCTAATACTGATCGTTTCCTTCGCGGGCATTGTCAGGTTATCCTTCTCTCCCAGGCGACTACACTCTCGCAGGTCGAACAAATGGTCTATAATACCTTAGCAGAGAAGCCCGCCAGTGTCAAACTGATCCGGGGTCATCCCAGCATTAGGTGCCATGCACCTCACCATAGCCTACAGAGTTTGATGCCTTCTCAGAGAACATACTTGACATACCTTCTCGAGACGTGCTACAATTCCCGTTGAATCCTTGGCAAACTCTTGGGACAACGAGGAGAATTGACGGCCACGTCAGCGCAGAAGCCGCGCGCGCCGGGTCCACCCAGGCAGAATCTCTACCCTGAGGAGAAACATGGCACAGCCCCACTTGACCTTTGCCTGCGAGCTAGAGATGAATGCATTTCAGGCGCTCTTCGCTGATCCAGCCGTGATGGATGACCTGGCAGCATTGGAGGCCAGTGTCGCACTGGGCATTCTCGACCTCACTCCTGAGCGGGCTTCCGTGGTGCGCCGTCTGAACCAGGCCGGAATCCCCCTCATCGCCTGGCAACTCCTACCCAGAGACGCGGGATACTGGTTCAACGCCGGGAACGCGAGACAGGCAACCGCCCGTTACAACGACTTCAAGGCCTGGACAGATGAACATGGTCTTCAATGGGAGGGCGTCGGCCTGGATATCGAACCGGACATGCGTGAGGTCCAGATGCTCGCGGGCAAGAAGTGGCGTCAGTTGCTGCCCAGGGTGCTGCGGCGAACGTACGACAACGAGAGGCTGCGGCGTGTCCAGGCGGAGTACAGGGCGCTGGTGACACAAGTACGAGCCGACGGCTACCGCGTGGATAGCTACGTACTCCCCTTGATTCTGGACGAGCGCCGGGCTGGATCCACCTTGCTTCATCGCTTTGCTGGACTGGTGGACGTTCCCGCCGACCGGGAGATTCCGATGCTATATTCTAGCTTCCTACGTCCGGTCGGTCAGGGAGTCCTGTGGAGCTACGCGCCGGAGGCTGGATCAGTGGGGATAGGCAGCACTGGCGGCGGCGTGGACGTCGGGGGACTTGGGGATGTTCGCCCTCTCGACTGGGACGAGTTCTCCCGGGACCTGCTTCTGGCCAAGAGCTGGACTAGCGATCTCTTCATTTTCAGCCTGGAAGGGTGCGTACATCAGGGCTTCCTGGCACGGCTCAAGGATTTCGACTGGGATGAGTCCGTTACCCCACCGTTGGAAACCGCCCGGCAGGTAGAGCAGTTCCGCAAGGCCCTGCGGGCAGTTCTGTGGGCCAGTGCCCACCCGGCAATTACACTGGCGGGCATGATCGGGTTGGCGTGGCTGCTCTCCCGGCTGCGCGGGACGAGAAGGCTGTAGGGGCAGGTTTCGCTTGTCCAAGGACTGTGGCCTTGCCACCGAGGCCACGTTTGACCCGGATTGTTCCGACACCAAAGGCCCCGAAACCTGCCCCTACAGAAGTCTTTGTCACCACCTTTGACGAGTGTTGACGCCTAGATGCGAACGTGCTAGACTGGCATTGGCTGTGTAGAATTGACGCACGCGAAGGCAATCGTGAGGGAGGCAAGAGATCAGATGGAAAAGTGGGAATGTATGGTCTGTGGCTACGTGTACGACCCAGCGGTGGGCGACCCAGGTGCTGATGTAGCGCCCGGCACTGCCTTTGAGGACCTGCCCGACGGCTGGGTCTGTCCCGAATGTGGGGCAGAGAAGGATATGTTCGAGAGGGTCTA
>JAKLPW010000116.1 GCA_022013675.1 Anaerolineae bacterium
ATCGCGGATGGCACGTGACACGTCAAGCACCACGCCTAACAACACGGGCTTTCTGGCTGACCCTCGAATCCCCCGTTCGTTGGTGGGCAAAGACCGTTTGCCGCCGGAGTATTGCGGTAGACGTGGGGCGATTGCCAGCGGGAGGGCGGCGATTTCGCCAGGAGCGAGCAGCCGGCAGACGCTGTGGTGCAGCCTTGCCACACATCCGTCGGACAGAGGAAGCCAGGTGAGAGCGGGGATGGGTTCGCACTACCGCTTCAAAGCACATTGCGGCATGTTCCATTCTGCTCAAGCTGTGTTGCTCACAAAGAACTTATCGTTGTCATCCCATGAAGGTGTAGTTTCTGCTATTGGAGAACGGTTTGTCAAAGCTGGTATTCTCCCAGAAGAAATGACCGGAGGACTCAGTAGGGCGTTTGACAAAAGGCAGATAGGGCACCACAAGGCTATCCTGATTCGCAAGGAGGAGCATGGCATTCGATAGGCGGGTTCAAGCCATACGCTGCGTCGCACCTTTGGGGACCAGGTCAGTACGGATGAAAGGGGTGGACCAGGTGACTGTGGCGGCCTTGATGAGCCACGAGTCACTGGACACTACCGCTATCTATACCAGGGCCTCACAAGAAGATGTGGCCGAAGCGGTGGTGAACTTGACAACGGGCTAATGTCCGATTAGGATTAGAGAGGTAGTCCTATGAAGTTGACAGTGAGATAGGAGGAGGATCATGATTCAGAGAATACAGGAGAGAGCCAAGAGTTGCCCAATGGTTGCCCGATTCTTATGTTTGCTGATCGTCATGACCATAACCTTGACCGCTACCACCTGTGGGCCTGCCACGAGGCCAACGCCAACTCCGGCAACGGCTGCAGTATCCACGACTACACCGACGCCCGGTGAGAAGGTCTCAAAGGAAATCAACGCCCAGAGTGGAGGCGAGGTCAGACTGGCCGATGGAGCCAAGATTGCCATCCCTGCTGGAGTGCTGGATAAGGATGCAACCGTATCCGCGCACATAGTGGCCGATGTCCCCAGCGCCAGGGATACCAATCTAGAGCTGGGCATCAGGGTTTATGAGTTCTCAGTATCGGGCGAAGCCACCTTCAGCTCGCCGGTCACCATCACCATCCCCTATGATGAGAAGGACCTCCCCGGAGGAGTTTCCGAGGACGATCTCGAGATGGCCTACTACGATGAGCTGGCCGAAGAGTGGGTGCCGGTGGGGGGAAGCGTTGACGTGCAGAAGAATACCATATCGCTTTCCACCTCCCATCTTTCATGGTGGACCTGGGTGGTGGACCGATTCCGTACTTCCTGTTTGCGCACCGAGAATTTCGAGATCGAGTTTCTCCTAAGCGGCCCCAATGCAGTTTCAGGCAAGGATTACGTGGCGGCCCTTGGCGAAGCACTAGAAAAGGCCAAGGAGAAGCTTGATGGCATGGGATTTAAAACCAGAGGCTTTTATAGTGTTCAGGTGCAGCCCGGGCCAATGATGGAGCCTATTTCAACGGGGTACAGGGTCAGAGTAGTAGTCCGAGATTACCCTGGATACTACGGGAAGGCGTGCCCAAGCAAGCTTGGGGATAATTCCAGTTGGCTGGAGATAGACAACAATATAGACCTGACTGAACTTGGGGTGACGGCGGCCCACGAATACCTCCACCTCTGCCAAGACCTGTACTTCACCAATCTATGGTGGTTCAGGGGGCCATACTTGTGGTTTAACGAGGCGTCTGCCCTCTGGTTTGAGGATGTCGTGTGCGATACCGTAGATGGATACCGAGTACTGCTAAATACAAACAATCGGTTTATCTTAGAGCCGCTGAACACCAATACTATTGATCACGGCTATGGGGCGGCATCCTTCGCCAAGTACCTGGCAGAGAGATTCGGCAACAGTATAATCCGTGAGATCTACGACCAGTTTGCCACCCAGACCGTTAGCTCGCGGGATGCAGTGCGAGCCATTGAAGCGGTTATCAAAACGCATAACGCCTCGCCCCATGATGTCTTTGAGGATTTCGCCACCCGCTACTGGACTACGCGGGATTTCGACGAAGCCAGTTCGTGGCAAAGACCTGCGATGGAGGTTTTGACCATTTCTAGCGACAAACCTTCGACCATGTTTGAATTTGAGCTAGGTCCACTAAGTGCCAAAGCATACAGTGTCGTCTTGCGGCCGGGCAGCAAGGGAGCTACTGCCGGCGTGGTCATGCTGAAGCTTGAGGGGACAACTAACCCTCTTCACAAGGTGGAGATGTTTTGTGGCATAAGGCGTGGTGCAATTATGACAAGGATCACTCCCTCTCAGGAGGACTGGGCCCCCGCCGGCGAGCTGGGCGGCAGCGACACTGCCCGGGGTAGACCCCTGAGAACGATGAGATCGCCACCACGTCAAAATTATGAAAACCCGGCTGGCGAAAAGATGTGGGAAAGGGATATGGTGGTCTTGGTTGCAGTAAACAGCGATCCTTCGGCTGGAAACACCTTCAAGGGCAAGGTAAAAATCTGCATGCCGATGCATATGTTGCCCGATATAGCCGATTTACAGTTGCGACCAGAGGATCTTCCGGGCTGGACGGTAAAGCCACCCGATCCACAATACCTTCGCTATTATGCAGAAACACCTAACGCAATAGGGAACCTTTGGGCTAGCTTCCCTCAAGATGCGGAGCGCGATATCGTAGTAGGAGAGGGCGCAGAGCGCGTTGTTCATCACGTTATCCTTCACATGAGTTTTGATCAGTGCTGCTGCACTGCCGATGCCCCGAAGCTTTGGGAACCCTGGCCACCCCCCACATCAGGCGACACCTATCAGATTGCGTTCACAGAAGGTCCCTACGTCTGCGTGATTAAGAGTTCTCTTCCCTTCACTGGGCAGGATTGGGCAGCGAGTATGAATGACCTCATAAGAAGCGGTGTAGACGCCGCCGCCGCGGCCATGAAGAGAAAGATTGCCGCTGCTTTGTCAGGAGCAAAAGCTAAGGGTGCCTTTTTTGACTGAAAGATCTCGGCAAGGGGGACAACAGTGCACACGAGGTTGGCGATCACCGAGAGGGGTGGAGCCAATGAGGGGGTTGGGGGGGTGCCAGGGAGAAGTGAAGGTGCGCGTGAACGCCGTCTGATACGGTGTACCCCGCTCGTTTCCTACGGTCGCTCCCCGAATCGCCGTGCGCGAAGCTTCCGCCCGAGGACATCTTCTACTACGTCTACGCCGTCCTCTACGCGTATACCTACCGCGAGAAGTACGCGGAGTTCCTCAAGATAGACTTCC
>JAKLPW010000117.1 GCA_022013675.1 Anaerolineae bacterium
ACGCCCCTCCAATTAAGGACGCTGGCAAGACCCGAAAGGGTACGCAGAGTGGTAGCCGGCCCAAAAGTCAGAAAGGCCAGCGCCGCACCGTAGCTCATGCCCTGCTCCGTCAGACCGGCCATCATGGCGATGGCTCCTCCTCCACAGGAGTAGGCCGGCACGCCAAGGAGAACGGCACCAGGAATGGCGAAACGGGAACTGGGGCCAAGCAGTCCCGTGATCCAGGACCTGGGGACGTAGACCGTGATCCAGGCAGTAACGATAGTGGCCAGCAAGAAGTAGCGCACAGCGTAGGAAAACTGACCAAGGAACGTCTTACCCCAGGCGCGCCAGCCTCTGGTCACCGAGGGGCTGCTTGCTGCTGGCATCTGCGGCTCCCAACTAGCCGATACCCCTTCCCCTGCCAGGAGGCCTACCGTGCGCCCCCGGCGCTGCAACCAGGCAGCCAATGCCCCCGCCAGACAACCGGCGATAACGGCGGCGGCCAGCCGGGCAAACGCCATTTTGGTCCCCAGAGAGAGCAAGGTGAAAGTGAACATCGTGTGGTCCAGGAGAGGCGATGCCACCAGAAAGGCAAAAAGTGCGGGGATCGGAAACCCACCGGCGGCCAGCGACGTGACCAGGCCGGTGACCGCCAGTACCGGAAAAGGACTAACCGTACCCAACACAGCACCCAGTAGCACAGCCTCCACCGCCCTGAGCCGGCGTATCAGCCGGAGACGATTGGTGGGCAACAGGTGCATCGCCGCGGTCCCGGCCAGGAGGCCCACGAGCCACGGGAAAAAGAGCACCCTCAGTTGGGCCCAGAAGAGACGTATCACCAAGGTGGAACGAACGTGGAAGTCATCCAAGATCATGCCCCCGACACTCCAAACCTGTCAAACCTGTGACCATTGTCATCTCTCCCACTACGATTATACTACAACACAAGGGCAAAACGCAACTCATAGATGGTCTGGAAAAAGACTTCGGAAGGATACCACGTAAGGGAAGGTTGGACAAAAGGAACGCGGGCTTCCAGCCCGCAGAGTTGCTTTCATACGCTGGCTAAGGTATAATAGACTCAACCCAGGGGGAGTACGCGCCCACTCTCCCAGCCATGACAGATGAAAGGTACACTCCGTGAGATTGCTAGTCGCCACCCGCAACGCAGGCAAACTGAGAGAATACTCTTACATATATGCCGACCTGCCCCTGCACCTGACATCCTTGACCGACGAGATGATTGAAACAACCGTAGCAGAAACGGGCGCGGACTTCCAGGCCAACGCTATCCTGAAAGCTCGCACTTATGTCAAAGAGAGTGGGATACTTACTTTGGCCGATGACTCCGGCCTTGAGGTTGATGCCTTAGGCGGTGCCCCGGGCGTCCACACGGCCCGATACGCGGGGGAAGATGCCAGCGACGAAGATCGCTACCGTCTGTTGCTGCATAATCTTGCCGGTATCCCCCGAGAGAAACGCACGGCCCGCTTCCGGTGCGTAGTCGCCATAGCCACGTTAGAAGGAGAGGTATTCTGCACCGAGGGCACCTGCGAGGGTCTCATCGCCGACGAACCGACAGGCACAGAAGGGTTCGGATACGATCCCATCTTCTACCTGCCGGAGTACGACTGCACCCTGGCTCAATTGCCATCCGACATCAAGAATCAGATCAGTCACCGGGCACAGGCTGCTCGGGCTGCTATCCCGATCCTTGCTCGACTGGTATCCCAGGAGAGAGGTGCGTGAGTCTATCGCCGAGAACGCTTATCGTATTCACCATGATGAGGTAGTAGTTCCCGATTCTCTGTTCCTACTACACAAGGTACTGGCCGTCTATGAGTAGTCATAGTAGCACGAGGACCAATCAGTCCATAGAGACCAACCCTTCGGGGGATGCGCAGCCCGAATCGAGTGGCATCGCGGCGGCGGCAGGGATCACGTTCCTGGGCAACTTGGCCAGTCGCATTCTAGGCCTAGCACGGCAGAGTGCGATGTCTCACGTCTTTGGGACAGAGGGATCCCTCAGCGCCTTCTTCGCTGTCTCCGCAGTTCCCAAGATGATCTACGAGATGCTCATCGGAGGTATGCTCAGTGCAGCGCTGGTCCCGGTCCTCTCCGATTACGCGGACAAAGAAAACAAGGAAGACCTCTGGCGTCTCGTGAGCATCCTTCTCAGCCTGGCAACCGTTGTCATGGCGGGCATCATCCTGCTGCTGGAGCTGCTGGCCCCTTTGATCGCTGACCTGCTGGTACCCGGCTTCAGTGCGGAGCTGCGCACTATAACCGCCATGCTGACACGCATCATCTCGCCGGTCCTGCTTCTCTTCAGCGCCTCTGGCATCGTGACGGCGGTGCTCTACGCCCGCAAGGATTTCACCTACCCTGCCATGGGGGCGGCCGTCTACAACGCAGGCATGATCATCAGTGTTCTCTTCCTGGAGCCCTTCATCGGGGCCGCGGCCCTCAGCGTCGGCGTCTTGCTGGGAGGATTCCTCCAACTGGCAGTGCAATCCCCTGGGCTACGCGGGATGCGCCTCACCTTCACCCTGAACTGGTCCCACCCAGCGCTGCGCCGGATACTAAAACTGTACGCTCCCGTGGCTCTCAGTCTGATCATCAGCAACATCGGCATCGTCATAGATCGCAACCTGGCTTCTCGCACCACTGAGCAAGCCATTGCCTGGATGATGGATGCTACCTACTTCATCCAGTTCCCGCTGGGGCTGGTATCCATGGCGATCTCCCTGGCCATCCTGCCCACCCTGTCCCGCATTGACGTCTCTAATAACCTGAAGGCTTTCACAAGCACTGTATCCCTTGGGCTACGACTAGTGCTGGCGTTGATCATCCCCGCTGCGGTTGGTCTTCTCGTGCTTGGCCAGCCCGTTATCGCGCTGGTCTTCGAGCACGGGGAATTTGTGACCTTTGACACGGCGCAGACGTCACGTGCCCTCCGGTACTACCTCCTGGGGCTCCCTTTCGCTGCTATTGACTTGCCCCTGGTCTTTGCTTTCTACGCTCGCAAGGACACCGTCACTCCGGTACTTGTCGGCATAGCAGGGGTCCTCATCTATCTCGCTGTCGGCCCGGCTCTCGCATTCCTCTTGCACATGGGCTTCCTGGGGCTCGTGCTTGCCAACTCCATCCAGCTCACCAGCCATGCCATCATCATGCTGATCCTCTTCCGCCGTCGCTTCGGAGGCATAGAGGGCAACAGGATCATCCGCACGGTCGCTAAGGCCTCTGTGGCCTCCATCGTCATGGGGCTGTGCACCCATCTAGCATATCGAGCCGTAGTCACCCGACTGGATATAAGCAGAACCTTGCACGAGGCCATTCTGGTTGGCATACCCGGAGCCGTAGGAGCCGTCACCTATCTCATCAGCGCCTCTATCCTACGGATCGAGGAGATCACTCTCATCTGGGAAACGATCCATAAGAGACTGAAACACTTGCAGTAGTGAGAATATACTCAAGGGGGAAGGAGCCATGAAAGCGACTACGACGGTCTTGCTCAACGGCATCGTGGTGACACTTAATCCCCGACAGCCGCGCGCGGAGGCAGTAGCACTGAGTGGAGACAAGATCACTGCCGTCGGCAGCAACGAGGAAATCCTGGAACTGCGTGCCCCCTATACGGAACAGATTGACCTCCAAGGTGGCGCATTGGTGCCCGGCTTCATCGAATCCCATCTCCACCTCGTCGCCGGAGGGCGCTCCTTGATCGAGATGCAACTGCAAGGCTGCTCGTCGCCGGCGGAGCTTTCAGACATCGTGCGCGGTGCAGCTCAAGACATCGCCCCCGGGAACTGGATCATAGGCCACGGATGGGAGGACGCCGCCGTCGGAGGGGCAACGCCCAACCGCTCTACCCTCGACGCACTGGCTCCCAATCATCCGGTTCTCCTCACCCGCCGCGACGGCCATGCCCTGTGGCTCAACAGCAAAGCCATTCAGAGATTGAAGGTAGACCAGATACAGCCCGCCTCGCCCGATGAGATGCCCCGCGATACCGGTGGGAACTTGATGGGCGTCCTCTTCGAAGGAAGCGTTATCGAAACTGCCAATCGACTGCACGGCGTTCTACCCCGCAGCTATATCAAGAAAGCCATGACGCTTGCTCTGAATACTCTGGTGCAAGCGGGTATAACCACCGCCCATGACATCGTGACCACCTATCCCAGTGACTTCCTTCTCTACCGGTCACTGCTGAACCAGGGGAATCTGCCGCTTCGTATTATCGCTTCTCCCAATGGGACCCGATCCATGTCCACGGTGAGTTTCGGACTCTTGCGCGTTTTCAGCAAGCCATTGTTGCGCGTAGGCCCCCGCAAGTACTTTCTGGATGGAAGCTTCGGGGCCAGCACCGCCCTCCTGAGCGAGCCCTATGCCAACGACCCCGCTGGTGTCAACACGGGCATGTGCACTCTGGCAGAGGAACAGTTGCAGGCGATCTTCGACCGAAGCTTCGACCGACTAGGTCCCATCGTCGTGCACGCCATAGGTGACCGGGCCGTTGAACTAGCCCTGACTGCCCAAGAACAGTCGTTGGCACACTACGGAAACCGGGACGTCCGCAACCGACTGGAGCACGTCCAAATCGTTGATCCGGCCATCATCCCGCGCTTCTGCAAGGCAGGCTTAATTGCTTCATTCCAGCCAAATTTCCTTTACGAGTTAGATATGACCCAGCAACGATTAGGTGAAGAACGCCTGGAATACTGCTATCTCATGCGCGACTTCCTCGATGCCGGTGTGCCGGTGATCTTCTCCAGTGATTGGCCCTACGGAGGCGGGGACTATCCTCTCAAAGCTGACGGCTCCCGCTACCACTCCTTCGAACCACTATTGGGCATTCATGCCAGCATAGATCGACTGGGTTTCGACCACTCGCAGGCTCTCACCGTCGAAGAAGCCCTGGCTGCCTACACCCGCACGGCAGCCTGGGCCCATCACGACGAGGATAGCAAAGGCACTATTGCCCCAGGCAAACTGGCCGACCTGACCCTGCTTTCTCAGGACATCACCCAGATTCCGACCGAAGCCATACTGGAAACAGAGGTTCTTATGACCATGGTAGGTGGCAAGATCGCGTTTGCAGGATAGACTATACCATCAGTGCGTTTATGTAACGTTGAGCTTGAGTTCCCCAAAGGGGAAGGAGGAAAAGATGCCGGAAAAAAGCCATTACGTGCTCATGGCCAAGGACATCACTTCGAGCTGGCGTCGGGCGCTGGAATACTACCTGCATAGCTTCCGTGCAACCAGTGGCCAGTCGCCCGAGGACGCCCTGCGCTTATCCGCCACGGAGCATCGGGTCACCCTGGTTGGGTCAGCCGCGTCTCCCGATGGCGTTCCTCAGGAAACGGAAGACCATCTCACAAGCACAAACCACAATCTGCTTCTTGATCGCATGGAAGCAGACACCAGCGAGGAGTTGAAGGAACTGGCCGACCTACGCGCAGAACGTGATGACCCCTATGGCGCTCGGGACGGTGAAAAAGACATCGTGGTCACCCAGGCCTACACAAAAATAGGCATCGATTGTCTGCAACCCATTCATGACGATGGTAACTACACACCCACCTCCAATGCCGCCCTCGTGGCGGGCACCAACGCCCGTTGGGTGCGCTTGAATTTCGTCCTCCCTCCCCATAAAAATGTCTATCATGACTCCAGTTGGTCAGGTGCCGGGGATGCTCCCTGGCTCAACGCGCGCTTCAAAGCCACCAACCGGACCTGGTACGAGACCTTCGATGCAATGGTAGACGGGTACCGTGCCCAGGGCATGAATGTCTACGGGTTGGTGGGAGCGGAATCCACCGACCCGCGCTGGATACCGGAACGCATGCGCACCGATACCACAGAGGCGCAGGTATGTCTCGATTGGGTGGAACACTATGCCCACAGCTTTGCGGAGATCGTGTCGCACTTCAGAACCAAGGTAACGCACTTCGAGTCCTTCAATGAGCCCAACGGCTGGCACGGCGGAGTCACCCATATCCTGCATCCTTACTGGTATGCCCGTTGTCTGGTGGAAATCTACAAGGCCGTCGTCATCGAAAAGGGCATCACGGACGTCACTCTGATAAGTGGCCCCATCGAGTGTCCCAGCTTCCCCACCGGCCAACGCGATCAGTACCTGGAGGGCCGCAAGGCATATCTGAGCGAGGCGTATCGCTACATCGACGCAGATCCCAACTGGGCACCCTACAAAGCCACCCATGGCTACCCCTTCCATGGCGTCGGACTTCACCTCTATCTCTATCAGGACAGATACACGACCAACGATACTCTGGCGGATGGACTGAGCCGGTATGCGCGTGGATTCCATTCTCTGATTAAGGCGAAAGAGGGTGAAGCAGCGGCTACACATAAGAGGATCTTCATCTCGGAGATTGGCTGGATGTCCGGTGACTTCTCTACCTCTGTGGAAGAGGCGCGACGGCGAGAGACGAATCCCGGCACTCATCCCAATCGGGGCACACTCGATACTCAGGATCGTTATCTAGAGAAGGCCCTCACTACCCTGTCAGCCCTGGATGAGGTCGGCGCCGTGATCTGGTACGGCATTCAAGACACCGGCGAGGGACCTTGGGGTCTCTACGGTCAAGGGGCGCTGGACGCCGCCAATCGCAAACCAAGCTGGGAAACCTTCCGCACCCTGGCCAGCGGCCAGTAGCAGACCATTAAGTGAGGTTTTCCCAATGTGAGAGGGTCTCCGATGTGCGAGAGTCTCCTGACCGTCCGATGTGCGAGGGTCTCCTGACCGAGCACTTTCCCGGCAAGGCAGAATTGGTGTTCCAAGACGAGGATCTTAAGTTGGGTCATTTGTCCCAATCTGACGATCCTCTTTGAGCAGCGGAGAAGAACATGGCATACGATGAAGGAGTGGCGCAGAGAGTCCGGGAGATCATGATAGCCCCGATGTGCGAGGGTCTCCTGACCGAGCACTTTCCCAGCAAGGCAGAATTGGCGTTCCAAGACCAGGATCTTACGATCCTCTTTGAGCAGCAGAGGAGAACATGGCATACGATGAAGAAGTGGTAAAGAGAGTCCGGGAGATCATGAGAGATACCCCCGGTTTCAGCGAGAGGAAGATGTTCGGCGGTGTCGGGTTCATGTTACACGGCAACATGGCTGGTGGCGTCAACAAGGACGACCTCATCGTCAGGGTCGGGCCGGACGGATATGAGGATGCCCTCAGCCAGCCCCACGCCAGGTTCTTCGACATGACGGGGCGGCCCATGAAAGGCTGGGTTGCGGTGGGACCAAGTGGATACGAGTCAGACCAGGACCTGGCAGGATGGGTCCGACGTGGCACTGAGTTCGCGCTGTCTCTGCCCCCCAAGTAGTGAGAAGCATCGTGGGCACAATTGTCGCTGTGGACAGGAGATCCTCGTTTAACAGCCCTGATATGTTCGGCGAGGGTCTCCTGACTACCGTTCGGTGAGGGTCTCCTGACCGAGCATCCCCCTCAACCAGGTCCAAAACCTCTCCCACCACGAGCGCACCTCTTCTCCAACTCCAAAATCCGCTGCCTCGCGTTCAAACTCCAACAACCTTGGGTGAGGGACCCCTTCCTGATCGTAGTCCATCCAGATATAGGTGAGCCGCCGGTCAGTCATGTACCTCTCGGGCTCCTCCCAGAAAGCCCGCCAGGTCTCCCGAGTTTCTCCCGAGAAGTCCCTGTGCCAGACCCAGGTGCCGCTGTTGACATGAAACCCACCGCCAGGAAGAGATCGAATTAACGCATCATGCGTATGTCCAAAAACCACAACCTCTACGTCATCCTGCTCCACCTTAGCCGCCGCAACTTCTTCAAGCGCGCCCCCCACACTCGCTTGGATAGCCTGAGCGTGCCTCAGAGCTCCCATCTCCAGGCTGCTAATCTCCTCCCCCTCACTTTTCTCTGCTGCCGGATAGTCCCATTCACTTATGCACCCCAGCGACTGCGCGAATCTCCGCCGATGAAACGGATGGCTACCGTACTGCCTGCTCAGAGACTTGACAGCCCCGGGGTCCATGATGACCGACGTTAAGTCTTCCTGCTCTTCTCTGCCCAATGACCCTTCCTCGCCACGCTTCCAGAGCAGACTCTCCCAAACCAGCGAAGGGATCTCCCGAAGCAGCCCCAAGAAAGCTCTGAAAGCGAGGGGGAAGTCAAAAACCAGCGAATACCAGATCATCGCCGTGATAGGTTTGACGCCG